>JAFTHJ010000171.1 GCA_017457465.1 Clostridia bacterium
TGTTCCGCTGGAGGAAGCGAGCCGCTTCGGAATTTTGAGCGTCAATGAAGACGGTCAGATATATAAGTTCTCGGAGAAGCCCAAAAATCCCGACAGCACAAAGGCATCAATGGGAATCTACGTGTTCTCAAAGAAAAAGCTTTTTGACTACCTTATAGCTGACGAAAAGGATGAAAAGAGCTCGAACGACTTCGGTAAAAACATCATTCCCGCAATGCTTGCGGCGAAGGAGAGAATGTTTGCGTATCCATTTGCGGGATACTGGAAGGACGTCGGAACGATATCCTCTCTCTGGGAAGCGAATATGGATTTGCTCGGAGATGACCCCGCGCTCGTGCTTAACGATGAGAGCTGGAGAATCTTCTCACGTCACGAGCCGAACGCTCCGCAGTATATCGGAGCGGAAGCTGTTGTCCAGAATAGCTCTGTAACGGCGGGCTGTGATATTTACGGAACCGTTAAGAATTCGGTTCTCGGCTCGGGAGTCAAGGTAATGAAGGGAGCGGTTGTCTGTGACTCGGTTATCTTCGATAACTGTGTTATAGAGGAGGGCGCACAAATAAATTACTCTATGCTTGATTCGGGCGTAGTAATCGGCAAAAACACCACCGTCGGTGTTGATAAGAATACCGCAAAGGGAGTTACCGTTATCGGTTCGGGAATAAAGATTGCCGATAACTCCTGTATCGCGGACGACCAGATGATATCTGAAGTAAAGGAGGGCTAAAAAATGACTGTTGCAGGACTTATTTTCGCAAACATACACGACGCTTGTATGCCCGAGCTTACGGCAAGAAGAACAATGGCGTCGGTCCCCTTCGGATGCAGATACCGCCTTATAGATTTCCCGCTCTCCAATATGGTAAACTCGGGAATATCCAAAATAGGCGTAATAGCGCACGACAACTATCAGTCGCTTATGGACCATATCGGTACGGGAAAGGACTGGGACCTTGCCCGTCGTTCGGGCGGAATCAAGATTTTGCCGCCCTTTATCACCTCGTATACGAGCTCTACCGCTCAAAGACTCTACACAACGCGTCTTGAGGCGCTCATAGGCGTTACCAACTTTATCTCGAAGAGCACCGAGGACTGTATCGTCCTTTCCGACTGCGATACGATATGCAATATCAACCTGTCTGATGTTATCGCGCAGCATGACAGAACCGGCGCGGATATAACTATCGTGACCAGAGAATTCGAGCCGAGTGAGAAATTCCGTCCCGAGGACGTGTATTCGGTAAGCTCCGACAGTGATAATGTCATTACCGACATATCGGCTTATAACGCCAATGAATACAGAAGCTCGGAAATAAGCACGAATATTATGGTTATCAACCGTATCTATCTGCTTGGTCTCGTTAATGACGCGGCATCCAGAGGATATATTGATTTCTACCGTGACGTGCTTTCCAAGATACTCCAGAGAGGCACTGTATACGCATATCACTATAAGGGATTTTTCCTTAAGATAACCTCTCTTGAGAGCTATTTCGCGTCCTCTATGAAGCTTCTTGGCGAGGAGGCGAGAAGCGGACTCACCTCGGTTGATGGCAGACCTATCCACACGAAGGTTAGAAACTCCGCGCCTACCCTTTATAAGGAGGGCTCAAAGGTCGTCAACTCCTATGTCGCGGACGGATGTGAGATAGAGGGTGTTGTAGAGAACTCGATAATATTCAGAGGAGTAAAGATAGGCAAGGGAACCGTTGTCAGAAATTCGATTCTGCTTCAGGATACCTTTGCGGGAGATAATGTGCAGCTCAATTGTGTGATAGCAGATAAGGACGTTGTTATAAAAGACGGAAGAAACCTTTCGGGACACACGACAATGCCGTTCTTCGTGTCCAAAGGTACAATCGTTTGATAATAAGATGTGGGGCGGAGAACAATAGATAGAGGCGGAGCCTATGTTTCGGAAAGCTATGCCCCGTACGGGGGTGCCGCAGATAAATTTGCGGCACCCCCGAAAGCGGAATTTTATACGGAAAAAGGAGAATATATGAAA
>JAFTHJ010000172.1 GCA_017457465.1 Clostridia bacterium
GAATCCACCGATATGTACGACAGAGCCGACACCCTTGCGCGTAAGCTCCGTAAATACGTTATCAAGGAAATGGACACCAAGGAAAGCTATGATGACGTAGATGCCGATTATATAGTTGATGAGAAGGCAAATAACGCCATTCTCACCCCGAACGGCGCAAAGAAGGCGGAGGAATTCTTCGGTATCGACAACCTTTCCGATGCCGAGAACTCCGAGATAGCTCATCATATAAATCAGGCTATACGCGCGTACGGTGTTATGAAGCGTGATGTTGATTACGTGGTCAACGAGCACGGTGTTATGATAGTCGACAGCTTCACGGGACGTCTTATACCGGGAAGAAGATTTTCAAACGGTCTGCATCAGGCGATAGAGGCAAAAGAGGGCGTGAAGATTGAGAAAGAGAACAAGACTCTTGCCACTATCACCTTCCAGAACTATTTCAGAATGTATTCAAAGCTTTCGGGTATGACGGGAACGGCGCTTACCGAGGATAACGAATTCCGCGAGATATACGCGCTCGACGTCGTTGAAATACCCACGAATAAGCCTATGATAAGAAAAGACCACTCCGATGCTGTATTCAAGTCCGTTAACGGAAAGTATAACGCGGTGGTTGAAAAGATACTTGAATGCCACGAAAAGGGACAGCCCGTGCTTGTGGGAACCGTCTCTATAGACAAGTCGGAGGAGCTGTCTCGCAGACTTCGCCGCGAGGGCATCAAGCACACCGTACTCAACGCTAAATATCACGACAAGGAAGCGGAGATAGTCGCACAGGCGGGTAAGCTTGGCGCGGTAACCATTTCCACCAATATGGCTGGACGAGGAACCGATATTATGCTCGGAGGAAATCCCGAGTATATGGCTAAAAAGGAGATGCGTAAGCTTGAGATACCCGAGGAGCTTATCGCTATGGCAACAGGAACCGCAGAGATAGACGATGAGGAGGTCAAGGCGGCAAGAGCTACCTATAAGGAGCTTTACGAGAAGTATAAGGCAGAGATAGCGCCCGAGGCGGAGCAGGTCAGGGAAGCGGGAGGACTCTTTATTCTCGGAACCGAGAGACACGAGAGCAGACGTATAGATAACCAGCTTCGAGGACGCTCGGGACGTCAGGGAGACCCCGGAGAATCCAAATTCTATCTTTCTCTTGAAGATGACCTTATGCGCCTTTTCGGCTCGGATAAGCTGACGGGAATAGTTGACCGACTCGGACTAGACGAGGATACACCTATAGACGCGAAGCTCCTTTCAAACAGAATAGAAAATGCGCAGAAGCATATAGAGGACCATAACTTCAAGAGACGTAAATACGTCCTTACCTACGACGACGTTATGAATCAGCAGAGAAATCTTATCTATAAGCAGAGAAACGACGTTCTCAACGGTGAGAATATCAGTGATACTATATGCAAGATGATAACCGATACGGTGAATGAGACGGTAGATACATTCCTTCAGGGAGACAGTGCCGAGCATTGGGACCTTGTTGGACTTCGTGAGAATTACAAGGGAATTCTTACGTCCCCCGATGATTTCGACTACTCCGAGGACGAGCTGAAAAAGCTTCGCCGTGACGATATTTGCAATATGCTCTGCGAGAGGGCTATGACTCTCTATGAGGAAAAGGAAAATCTTATCGGCGAGGAGCGCTTCAGAGAGATAGAGAGAGCGGTTCTTCTTCAGAATGTCGACCGCAATTGGATGGAGCATATCGATGCTATGGATGACCTCAAGGATAGCATAAGACTCCAGTCCTACGCGCAGAGAGACCCCGTTAACGAATACAGAATACAGGGCGCGGATATGTTCGAGGCAATGATAGACGATATTCGCGACAGAACCGTCAGAATGATTCTCTCTGTCACGATAAAGACGCAGGAGGTCAAGAGAGTTCAACTCGCAAAGCCGCTTCAGGAGGGCTTTGAGGGGCAGACAAAGAAGCAGCCCAAGAAGGTGAACGTCACCACAAGGAGAGCGGAGCCGACCATAGGTCGAAACGAGCTGTGTCCTTGCGGAAGCGGAAAGAAATATAAGAAGTGCTGCGGCGCTCCTGGTCAGGAAGCAAAGTAATTTATGATTTTTAAAAGCAGGGAAGGTGTCCTATGGGATTCGGATTATTGTTAATAGGTTATTTAATAACGTATATTGTAGCTCTGAATACGTATGGGGCGGCTTTCAGACTGCTTGGATATATCGTTATCGCGTATGCGGCGTTCAAGCTCTCGGAATACGAGAGAAAGTTCAGACTAACGGCATATGTATCCGCGGCTCTGGCGTTGCTCTCCGCGATTAGTACCGCTCAATTTATATGTGAGCATCTTTACGATAATATGATACTCTCCTCAAATCCCTTTGGCGGTGCGTTTGCGACGGTGATGCCGTATATTGACGCAATTGGAGTATTCGCGCTCCAGCTTGTCTTGCTTCTCGCAATAAAAAAGATAGCAAGAGATACAGAGGTTCATAATATCGAGCTTAACGCGGGGAGAAATATCTTCTTCGTTTCACTCTATTTCATTTTGAGTGTCGTTGGGTATCTGCCCTTGCCGTTCAAGGAAAGCTACGCCAGATATATGGGATTGCCGCTTGTAATTCTTTATATAGCCTGGATAGCCTTTCAGATTGGAATACTCTTTTCCTGTTACGCCCGTATCTGCGACGAGAGCGATGTTGAGATGGAGAGAAAGCCGTCAAGATTTGCTTTCGTGAATAAATTCCGCGCCGAGCTTGACGCAAAGCAGGAAAAGGCTCGTAGAGAATCAGAGGAATATAAACGCGCAAAGCAGGAAAAACGCAGAGAAAAGAAAAACAGAGGAAAGTAAAGGAGGGTAGCCTATGAGTACAAAAAAAGTAAGTAACATAAAAGCAATAGGCTTTGCCTCAATTGCCGTAGCTATGCTGTTTTTCTTTAACGCGAATATGCACGTTGTTGACATTATCCCCGATATTATCGGATATATAATCCTCTCGGTGGCGCTCGTAAGACTCGCCGACCTCAATGAGGATATCGCGCATTCGCTTAAATTTTTCAGATATATGATTATAGTTGAGATAGGGAAGATACTTTCCTTGCTTTGGACTTTCGGACTCAAAAGTGAGGCGGAGACCAATACGGGAACACTCCTTATCGCCTTTGCCTTTGCTGTAGTAGATTCAATAATACTCGTTGTAGCGTACAATAAGCTCTTTTCGGGACTTATCTCGCTCGGCTTTGCCCATAAGAACAGCTCGGTTCTCGGAAGCAAAAGACCGCACGGAAAATCTTATACCGAGAAGATGCGCTCATTCACTCTCTTTTTTGTGATATTCAGAGCCGCTATGTCTGTGCTTCCCGAGTTTTCGAATCTCGCCACATATGAGTACGATGAATCAAGCGGACTTATTGACCTCTATGAATATATAGGTCTTATGCGCGGAATGAGCGTTTTTATCACGACAGTCGTTGGTATCGTGTGGCTCACGAAGGTGCTTATATATTTCGCGAGACTTTCAAAGGACACAGAATTTTGCGGCTCACTGACCGAGACATACCGCGAGAATATTCTCCCGAAAAAAGGTCTCTTTATCCGCAGAAATATCGCGACCGCGTTTTTCTTCTTTGTTGCCGCCACACTCTTTATCTTCGACCTGCGACTTGACGGAATCAACATAATTCCCGATTTTGTGGGTGCGGCTCTCTTTGTAGCTGGACTCGCGGTATGTGCTAAACGAATCCCTCTCAAGCCTGTTGTCTGGGTTGGCGGAGCATTTTATATTATCGCATCACTCGCGGCAAGTATAACCGAATTTTTCTTCTATTTCAAGGGCTACCGACTCTCCTCGATTTTCCGTAAGGAGGAGGTATACAGAGCCTATGTGGGAATGAGCGCGGCGGCTGTTGCGCAGACGGTCGGATTTCTTGTCCTCACGGCGATACTTATCTACGCTATGCGAGAGATAATAAAGAATCATACAGGCTTTGTTTACGGAAACGACGAGCAACGCGATAGGGAACGCCTCGCGCAATATCACAAACAGTCACAGAAAAAGCTTTACTTTGTGGGGATATCCGCTCTCCTTGTTGCGGCAAGTGATATCTTCTATACCTTCTTCGCCGCAAAAGTTGTCTATGCGGGTTTTATCGGAGTCGTGGCAACACTTCTATTCCTGATAGCTGTCCTCCGCACGATAAATATCATCAAAGAAGAAATAGACACCAAATATATGTTGGATTAAATAATAAAGCCATCAACTAAAAAAGTTGATGGCTTTATTATTGATTTTCTTCCTTGTTGTTCGGCGGAATAAATTCGAGAATATCCTCAATTTTGCAATCTAAAACAGTGCAGAGTCTCGCAAGAACATCTGTATCTAATCTGGTTATTTTGTTGTTGCAGTAGTTGTTTAATTGAGTTCTTTGCATTTCTGCCTTGTGGCTCAACTTGTTTTTACTTATTCCAGCCTCTTGAATAAGCTCATTTAACTTGATTTTAATAGTTCCGTATTCATTCATAATAAATTACCTGTATTCTTCGAAAAGAAGTTTCTCGCAAAAAAATCATATAGTAGCAATCTTGTCTGCGAGCCAGAGTATGCAGGGCATAGTCGCAATAGAGAGCAGGGATGTTGTTCCGACGACCTCTGCGGCGTAGCCAGGGGAGATATCGTGAAGCTCGGACATCATAGCGGCGGAGGTTGCCGAGGGCATTGAGGCAACCGCAGTCAGGAAGAGAATCCACTCGTAGCTCATTCCGATGAGCTTTGCGATACCGCATATGACGAGCGGAATCACAATAAGCTTGATAAAGGAAACATAATATACCTTTGCCGAAAGGAATATCTGCTTGAGAGTCTGACGCGCGAGAAGCGCACCTGTTATCAATACCGATATAGGAGTGCAGAGAGAAGCGAGATAAGACGCGCTCGAGGTCACAAAGGCGGGGAGATTAAGGTCGAGAATATAGATAAAAATACCTATCGCGCTCGGCACGGTTCCGTAGTTGAAAATCACCTTTTTGACGGTCAGCTTTATGTCGCTTCGCTGCCTTGCCATAATGGCGATACCCCAGGTCCAGAGAACTATGTTGAAGCTTATCACGAAAAA
>JAFTHJ010000173.1 GCA_017457465.1 Clostridia bacterium
GGTATCACGCGCGATTAAGCGCAACAGGGCGGGAATATCCTATAAGAGAAAGCCTGTGTCGTTTATCTTCGCGGGACCTACGGGAGTGGGAAAGACAGAGCTTGTCAAGACTCTCGCCGCAGAGTTGTTTGACTCGCCCGAGACTCTTATCAGACTCGATATGTCGGAATTTATGGAGAAGCATTCTGTCTCAAGAATAATCGGAGCGCCTCCCGGATACGTCGGATATGACGAGGCGGGACAGCTTACCGAGAAGATACGCCGCCGACCTTACTCTGTAATACTCTTTGACGAGATAGAGAAGGCGCATCCCGATGTGCTCAATATTATGCTTCAGATACTCGATGACGGCAGAATAACAGATGCCAGAGGAAAAACGGTAAATTTCGAGAATACGATAATAGTTATGACTACAAACGCGGGTTCGGATAAATCCGCCACAACTGTGGGCTTCTCGGCAAACGCTCACGAGGCGGCGGCTAACAAGACTGAAAAAGCGCTTTCTACCTTCCTGCGCCCTGAATTTCTCAATCGTGTCGACGAGATAATAACCTTTAACTCTCTGACCGAGAAGGATTTCGCCTCCATTGCAAAGATAATGCTCGGCGAGCTGAAAACGGCTCTCGCGGAGAAGCGTATTGAGTTCAGATATACAGACGCGGCGGCGGAGAAGATTGCGAAGGAATCCTATTCGCTTCGCTTCGGCGCGAGAAATATGCGCAGATATATCTGTTCGCAGGTTGAGGATAAACTCGCGGAGCAGATAATTTCCGATTATAATTCTCAAATCAGTGTCGCTTCACTCTTTGTGGACGACAACGGAATGCTTGTTGTTGAGTGTATTTGATTATGAACGAAAAATGGTTTTCATATGACGTTTCAAGCGTCGAAAAAAAATTAAAAACCAATGCCGCCTCAGGACTATCCCCAAAGGCGGCTCGTTCTCGTTACAAAAAGGAGAACTCTTCATTTTACATAAAGCCACGCAAAAAGCTATCCTCAATGATACTTGAGGTAGTGGCGGATTTTTCTCTGATTCTTCTGATGATATGCTCGGTTATCGCGCTCTGCTTTACAGAGTATCTCACGGGAATCACGCTTACTGCGATAATCCTTCTCAACCTTGCGGCGTGTGTCTTCCTTTATTTTCGGTCGCAGAGAATGTTTGAGTCGCTCTCGGCGGTATTCCGCCCGTCTGTCGCGGTCATTCGCTCGGGTAAGGCGTTTTCGGTATCCGCGGAGAGAGTGGTTGCGGGAGATGTCGTGCTGATATCCGAGGGGGATATCCTTTGCTTTGACGCGCGTCTCGTTACCTCGGATAATCTTCGGGTTATGGCGCGTGTTGACAGAGAGACAGAGAAGGAATGCGAAAAGAGAGCCGAGGGAGCTGTACGCGAAAACGAGAATGATATTACCAATATGGTCAATATGGTTCACGCGGGTTCACGTGTGCTTTCGGGAAGCGCGAGAGCGATAGTCACGGCTACGGGAAGATATACATATTACGGAGCTATGACGGGCGGCGTCCGTCTGCCCGAGAGAGCGGTGATTCCTCACGGTCTGAAGCTGCTCCGAAAATACTGCTCGTCCTTTGGAATGGCGATAACTCTCATAACTCTGCCGTTCAGTATATTGAGTCTGATATTCAGTCACGGAAATGTTACGCTTATGACCACGTTTTGCGCGGCTCTCGCCATTGCCGCATCGTCGATGTCACAGCTTTCCTGTACGGTGTGCAAGGTCTTTTTTGAGAGACAGGCACGTCAGGGGCTTGGCGGGGCAAATCCTTTTGTGGTCAGAAGTGCCGAGATAATGGACAGACTGGTTTCGGTCGAGTATCTTTTTATGCTCGACGGAAGTGCGGTCAGCGACGGAGTGCTTCACTATCACAAGGCGGTTTGCGCCGAGGGTGAGCTTCTCGCATTTAACGCTATGAGCCCATCTATGACGGCGTTTGCCGAGCTTGTGGCACTATACAATGCCGCCGAGAAGAATACGCTAACGACGGGTGTTCACGCCCCCGGGCGATTTACGGGAGCACTTGCCGAGTTTATAGACAAGACAGGTGTGGATAGCGAAGCCCTTAAAATAAGATGTAATGTTCTCGGTTATGTCCCCGCGAATTCTGCCGATAGAACAGACAAGCTCTTTTATACCGACAGAGGGACAAAATACATATTGAGCGTATCTCAAAGCAGAGAGGCTATCGAGGTGTGCGACAGAGCTTATCTCGGCAGTGGGATAAGAGCGATAAGTGACGAGGGAAGGGCGAGTATCGCCGCCGCGTATGATAAATATGTCGGAATGGGAATGAAGGCGCTTGTCTTTACCCTGTCCGAGGGCGAGTTTTCCACAAGACAGATATTCGGCGGAATTATGGTACTGTCCGAGAAAAGGGCGACAACCTTTGGAGACGCTGTCGCGGGAATGAAAAGGCTGGGTGTCAGAACACTCTCCTTCGTCTCGACGGCGAGGGGCGGAGAATACGGATATTCCGAGCTTCCCGCGCCTACCTTTGGCAAGGTGGTATCTGCCTCGGATTTCGTCTCGCATAATCTCCCCGTGTATTACAAATTCGGTTCGTTTGATACCTATGGCGACCTGTCTGCCGAGCAGATAAGTGAGCTTATAAAATATCTTCATTCAAAAAATAAGAGGGTGGCTGTTCTTTGCTTCTCCGAGATGAGCAAAAAGCTCTCCGAGGAGCCCGATGTCTTCATTACCTGCTCGGAGCTTAAATATCGCTTCGCGGGACACTTTGAGGAGGCAATAGAGGCGATTGAGGTGCCCGGAAGCGTGGAGAGCCGTTCCTGCCGTCAGGACGTAAAGGCAGAGGCGGATGCGATAGTTCCGAGACCGTCGGAGAGCGGCGGAGGACTTATGTCGGTCGGACGCGCGTTTGCACTCGCGGGAGTGGCGTATAA
>JAFTHJ010000174.1 GCA_017457465.1 Clostridia bacterium
CATACTCTTGAACGCTTTACCAAGACCTATCGCCAGTGCGGCAGCTCCCGCGCCGATAGCTCCGATAATGATAGGCTTCTTATTCTTCTTGATAATCTTCTTTGCGCTCTTTTTCATCTTTTTCGTTCTCCTTTATAAATCAGTTCTTTTTCATTATTTTGTCGCTCAACTCGAGTATCTTACCCGAATATTTCTTCTTGCGGGAGTTAAGGATTCCCTTGTAGATAGGATAATTTACAAGTGCCATAATAAGTCCTATTCCGCCGACAACAATTCCTGTTACCATCGTATTGGAAATGTTAAGATACTCGCCGAAATCCGTCATAATTACACTCATTCCCGCTCCCATAATAATAGCGGAAATGCTTCCGAATACATAGGCAAACACATTCGCGGGGCGCTTAACCTTTGCATCAAGCTCACGGAGCTCGTCAAGCTCTGTTGCTTCCTTTTCAACATACTGTGCGCGTATTCTCTGCGCCATAAAATCTTTGTCGTTTCTGTTCATGGTATCTCCCTCTCTTGTTCTTTTTTATTTTACGCGTATATTTTACCGCCCTCATGTTTTCGATTTGATTAAGTTTTGTTAAAGAAATGTTAATCTGAAATTTTTTATAAAAAATAGCAGACACGGTTCGTGTCTGCTCTTTTTGCTTATATTTTTTATTTCGGCAATTCCATATAGTAGTCGTATATGCGATATGTCCAAAGACTGCTGTTGCCTGTGTTGGATACGGTATAGAATACCGTGAGATATCCGTCGTCGGTCATATGTCCGTAGGCATCTCGCAACCCTCCCGTGTTGTGGTTACGCACAAACTCGGTAATCACGGGGCCGACTTGCTTGAGTGTGCTCCAGGTAAAGCTTCCGAAGCTGGTGGAGTTTGCGGGAGTAAAATAGTTCACTCTGAAATGAGCGGATATATAATTTGGTGTATCTGTGGGATTCGGGTGACAGTCCGATGAAGCATAGAAGCGGTTGTTCGCGGTATCGTAAATCAAGTCGGCGTTGTTCATAAAGTCATTCCCACCGTCAAGATTTTTCAGTCCGTTCTCGGAGAGCTTCTGTCTGGTACCCCCTACGGGTGAATCGAGGTCGGAAAGATTCCATACATCAACCATAAGCCTCGTTCCGTCAACATCTCCCTTGGTGTAAAATAGCCACACCTTGCCTTGCTTGTCCTGACTCACAAGGCTCGGCTGTCCGACTCCCCATTGGAAGACCTGAACATTGGGATTCACAGTAAAATCTATAAACGGCTCGTCTCCAACCTTGACAAACGGACCCTCGGGCGATTTCGCCACCGCAAGTCCTATCTTGTTTTCCTGATTATCATAAGAGGTACAGCCGAGATACGCCATGAGATAACCGTATGTCTCACCGCCATAAGCGAAGCTACCCGCAATAACAGACGGGTCGCACACGTGATGAGCATCCCACGCACCCGCGCCGCCAGGCGAGAGGACTATCTTCTCCTCGCCCCATTCAATAGTGCCGTCAGACTTTCGCGCCCCCTTGCGGCAACCGATATAGTCGACGACCTCATATGACTCTGTATTCGTACAGTAATAAATATACATCGTACCGTCAGAGAGCTTCATAGCGGCGGGACAGTAATTATATGTTCCCTCACGACTCGCGTCAAACTGGAGATTGTTTGACTTGGGCAGAACAATGGGCTTGGGCGCGGCTGTTGTTGACGCGGTTGTTTTTGCGGTAGTTGAGCTTGAATTTTTGGTACTTGACGCGGTCGTGTGAGAATGCTCTGTCCTTCCCTCTCCGCTCTCATCTCCGTCTTTTGAGCAGCCAGTAACAAGCAATGCAAGGCACAACAGGCATACTAAAATATATCTTATCTTCATAAGGCACCCCTTGGTTGTTTTTCTCAATTAATGATATCACAAAGCCTTGTGGTTGTCAATGAAAAACAGACTAAAAAGCGGAGCCGAAAGGCTCCGCTTTTTATATGTCCTGATTATTTACCCGACTTTGCTATAAGCTCACCGAGAGTTACATCGCCAAACGCGCGTTTCCAATCTGCGGCAAAGCCGTCGATAGATGTATCGGTGGTGGGGTGAGCGAGGAGCTTGTGCATAACCTCGGAGCCTACCGTCGATGCACCCGCGCCCGTGAGCGCTACGCCGAGAACCTGACGGACAGTCTTAAAACTTGCCGCGAGAATTTCGGTCTCGGTTCCACAAGCATCAAATATAGCCTGTATCTCGGAAACTATCGAAACACCGTCATCGCAGATGTTCTCAAGTCTGCTTACATAAGGCGCAACATACGCCGCACCCGCGTTTGCCGCAATCATTGCTTGAGCCGCGCTGAGTATCGCCGTCATAGTTACCTTATATCCCTTTGCCGAGAGATACTGTGTAGCCTTAATTCCCTCGTCTGTTGCGGGAATTTTAACAAAGGTATTCTTCTTGTTTCCAAAGCAAGCGACTATCGCCTCTGCCTCGGCTATCATTCCGTCACACTTGGTTTCGGTGACCTGAACATGAAGCTCCTTATCCTCTCC
>JAFTHJ010000175.1 GCA_017457465.1 Clostridia bacterium
GGTATGCACTGTCTCGGTTGCCCCTCTGCAAGAGGAGAGTCTATCGAAGCCGCGTGTATGGTTCACGGAACCGACGCAGACCAGCTCGTTGCAAAGATAAACGAGTATCTCTCATCTAAAAACTGAAAAGTTTTTCGGGAGTGTCCGCACATAAGATCTCGGGGGATGGAAAAGCTTCTTGAAAGAAAGCGTCCGTCCCCCGATTTTAATAAACGAGGTATAAAATGAACGCACCAAAGCTATCCGCAAGACTTCTCGCCGCGGCGGACTTCGTCCGTCAAGGCTCCTTTGTGGCGGACGTGGGAACAGACCACGCCTATCTGCCGATATATCTCTGCTCCACGGGTAAAATACGCGGAGCCGTCGCCTCGGATGTAAACGAGGGACCTGTCCAGAGAGCAAAAATAAATATCAGAAGCTACAAGCTCGATAAAAAAATATCCGTCCTGCTTACCGACGGATTGAGGAGAATTGATATACTTTTCCCCGATGACATACTCATCTGCGGAATGGGCGGAGAGCTTATCTCGAGAATAGTCTCGGAGGCGGAATGGACAAAGGAGAGGCGGACAAGACTCATCCTCCAGCCTATGACACACGCAGAAGCCCTCCGCGAATATCTGAACCGAGAGGGATACAGCATCATCGGAGAGCGGCTCGTTAAGGAAGACAAAATATATCAGATAATCTGCGCCGAATACACGGGCAAGTCGGAGGAATATTCGGATATAGAGCTTATATTCGGCAAACGGAATCTGACAAAGGGCACGGAGCTGCTCAAGGAATACGCGGAATTCGTCAGAAGCGTACTCGCCACAAGGCGTGACGGAAAGCTGCTCTCGGGAGCCGACGTATCATACGAGGAGAAGCTGCTCCGCGAAATAGACGGACTTCTCGCAAATAATTAAATCAAAGGCGGTATTTATGAAAACTGTAGAGCTTTATAATTTTTTGAATAACGCGATTCCATCCTCACTCTCCTGCGAGTGGGACAACGACGGCGCTATGTGCTGTCCCGACAAGGAAAAAGAGGTAAGACGGGCGCTTATAACACTTGACATAACGGCTGAAGCGGTCGAATACGCAAAAGACGGAGGTTTCGATGTTATAATATCGCATCACCCCCTTATCTTCAAGGGGCTTAAATCCATAACCCCGGAGGTCTGTGTCTCGGCAAGGGTAATAGCGCTAATAAAGAGCGGCATCTCGGCAATGTCATTTCACACAAGACTCGATGCCCTCTCGGGCGGCGTAAACGACACTCTGGCGGAGCGGCTCGGAGTGCTTAACGCGGTTCCATTTGGAAGCGACGGCGAGTCGATAGGACGTGTGGGTGAACTCTCGGAGCCTATGGAGCTGTCCGACTTTGCCCGACTTGTCAAGGAAGCGCTCGGCGCTCCCGCGGTGCTTTGCACCAATGCGGGACAAAAGGTAAAGAGAGTGGCGCTTCTCGGCGGCGAGGGCGGCGACGATATTGCCGCGGCAAACGCGTCGGGTGCCGACACATATGTGAGCGGACGGCTCGGATACCACGCTATGACAGATGCTCCCGAGTGCGGAATGAACCTTATCGAGGCGGGACATTTTTATACAGAGTTCCCCGTATGCGAAAAGCTGCGTGAGCTTGTGAAACAAGCCGACGCGGATATTGAGTGTGAAATATTCTTCAGCAACAAAATAGAATTGATATAAGGAGATAAGATAATGACATACGTAATTTCGGATATTCACGGAAACTATGAGAAATTCAAGGAGATGCTTGAAAAGATACGCTTCAAGGACCACGACGTTATGTATATCCTCGGCGATATAGTAGACTTCGGAGAGGACCCTATCGGACTTATTTGCGACATCAGCATGAGATATAACGTGCTTCCGATTCTCGGAGAGCGCGACTATAACGCCCTCGGAATGCTTACCGCTCTGAACGCAATGCTTGACGGAGAGACACCCGATTCCGACGCGCTCTCTCGTATGGCACAGTGGATGACAGACGGCGGACAGACAACCATAGAGGGCTTCAAGGCGCTTGATGCCGATATGCGTGAGGGAGTTATCGACTATCTCTCCGATATGGCGCTCTACGAGGAGACTGTGGTCGGCGGAAAGAAATATCTTATGCTCCATGCGGGAATCGCAGACTTTGACGCGTCTGTCTCCCCCGACGAATATATGCCCGAGGACTTTATCTCCACTCCCCTCGACCCCACAAAAACCTATTACGAGGACATTACTATGATAGTCGGTCATACCCCCACCTCCGAGCTTGGCGGCAACGGTCGCATACTCCGCGGAGAGTCGAGTATTCATATCGACTGCGGTGTGGCAGAGGGCGGTCTGCTCGGTTGTCTGCGCCTTGAGGACGGCGAGGAGTTTTACGTTTAATGAACGAAGCAAAAAAAGGCGACAGACTCACGCTCGATATCACCGACCTCAATAATCTGGGGTGCGGTGTCGGACACGCGCCCGACGGACGCGTTGTGTTTGTCAAGGGAGCGGTCAGCGGAGACTCCGTTGAAGCAGAAATAATAAAAGTGAATAAGAGCTTTCTCGTGGCAAGACTTTTGCGTGTTCTCTCTCCCTCGCGGCACAGAACGGCAGAGGATTTCTGCGCCGCGCCGCTTGCCTGCGGAGGGTGTGTTTACCGCCATATAAGCTATGAATACGAGCTTGAGCTAAAGCGCGAATATGTCAGAAGCGCATTTAATAAGGCGGGGCTTGGCGAGGTCACTGTCCTCCCCACGCTCCACGCGGGAAAAACCTCGGGCTACCGCAACAAGGGACAGTATCCCGTGGCGAGAACGAAGGACGGAGTCAAGGCGGGATTTTTCGCCGTAAAATCTCACAATATAATTCCCGCCGACCGTTGTTCACTGCAAAATGAAAAATTTGCCGATATCGTGGGAGAGGTCTGCGCCTTTGCCGACGAAAGCGGCTGGAGCGTATACGACGAGACGAGCGGCAAGGGACTTTTGCGCCATATCTATCTGCGTATCGGAGAGGTTACGGGCGAGATTATGCTCTGCCTCGTGGTAAACGGCGACTCGCTTCCCTGCTCGGATAGCTTTATAAAGAAAATAAGGGAGCGTTTCCCCGAAATCACGGGAATACTGCTCTCGGTCAATAAAAAGAATACCAATGTCGTGCTTGGCGAGAGGTTTATCACGCTTTGGGGCAAGGACTATATTGAGGATGTTCTCTGCGGACTTCGCTTCCGCGTGAGCGCAGACTCCTTTTATCAGGTCAACCGTGACGGCGCCGAGCTTCTCTACTCACTCGCGGCGTATATGGCAAAGCTTGAGGGTGACGAGACACTTCTCGACCTCTATTGCGGAACGGGAACTATCGGTCTTTCAATGGCGAAAAATGTCGGACGGCTCTGCGGTGTCGAGATAGTCCCCGCCGCGGTCGAGTGTGCGAGGGAGAACGCCGAGAGAAACGGCATTACCAACGCCGAATTTTTGTGTGCGGACGCGGGCGAGCGCGAGACGATACTTCGCGCGGCGGGCGGAAAACGCCCCGACGCGGTGGTTATTGACCCGCCAAGAAAAGGAAGTACGCGTGAGCTTGTCGAATGCCTCGCAAAGCTTGAAGTGCCGAAGATAGTCTATGTCTCCTGCAACCCCGATACACTCGCGCGTGACTGCGCGTGGTTTAAGGAAGCGGGATACACGATAGGCGAGGTTCAGCCCGTTGATATGTTTCCGAGGACAGGACACGTCGAGTCGGTCGTGTGTCTCACACGACAACTCGACAATGAATTGCGCGAGCGCATGAATTGAGTGCGTTGCACTCATGAATTGGCTTCGCCATGAATTGCGCCTGCGGGCGCATAAGGTTGGACGCGCAATTCATTTAATGACGCGCAGCGTCAAATCATGGAGCGAAGCGAGAAATCATGAAGCCGCAGACTTCAATTCATGACACGAAGTGTCAAATCATTCAAAAACGAGGACTTACGATGAAAGAAAACTTTTTAGTCGATTTGTCAAAGCAATTTGCCGTTGATATCGTTAATCTTTGCACTGACATTAAAGAAAACCGCAAAAGCAACGTATTGTTAAATCAAGTATTGAGAAGCGGCACAAGTATCGGCGCAAATATTCACGAGGCGAATTATGCGGCAAGCAAAGCAGATTTTATCAATAAGTTTCAAATTGCTTTGAAAGAGTGCTATGAAACAGATTATTGGCTCGGATTGTTTAAGGATACGCATATGATTACCAAGGATGAGTATAAGGATATGTTCGCAAAATGCAGTAAAATCCGCAAATTGCTCATCGCCTCCATCACCACCGCCAAGGAAAACGCATAGGGACAAAAGTGATTTCGAGCGAAACTCGAAACTTCTATTTACATCTGTTTACATCTGTTTGGCAAACAAGACGAAAGGAGTGAAGTATGATTTCGGAACAAAGAAGCAAATACAAATCATGGAGCGATCTCAAAAAGCAGATGAGTGATTTGCTTTGCTATTCACTCAAAGGCAGAATCTCATATTTTTACACACGCTATCACAAGGATAGCGGTTCATTTGGCAGAGCAACCATAAATCTTGACAAAAATGAGCTGATCTCTTTTTCTTGGGATGTTGGAATTGATATCCAATGGAACGATGAATATCGGGCGTGTATTGAGAATCAGAATATTGACCAAGAGACCATTCATAATACGTTGATGAATGAAAAATGGATGCAGCAAGGTACGTTATGCCACCATGATTTTTTAGAAGCAGCAACTACATATTTAAGAATTGACATTTCTACCGCTCTTAACTCCGACAATTATTTTTTTCGTGTGTTTGCCTATATGGATAGACGTGTTGGAAAAAGAACGCTTATAAAAATCAAAGACGAAGTAGAAACATTGCCGGAGTGGGTAAAACAATTTTATCGTATCCGCTGTGAAGCTGAAGGATTGTAATAAATACACCTTTTGGAGTTTTCACCCCCATTTTTCGACCATTTTGAGACCTTTTGGAGTCCCCACCCACGTCGA
>JAFTHJ010000176.1 GCA_017457465.1 Clostridia bacterium
GACATCTCGCTCATTCGTCTCAATATCCATACCGGTTTCAGCGTTCATATAGAAGCATCTTTCAACAAGTGCGGAGGTAGAAGCGCTTTCACGGTCCATAACACCGAATGCCGATTTGGGCGTTCCTTCAATGGTACCTGGAGTAAGCGTTCCAACAGAGAAGCACTGCTGTACGTACAACAGAGATGTTCTGTTCAAACCGATTATACCCGCAACGTTTGCCGTCTCGGAGGCTACAGTACCAAGATTAGCGCAGTTGGAAACGGTAACGGTTGCGTTTTCACCGCAGGAAACTCGTCCCACGATTCCGGCTGATGCTTCATCACGAGAGGTTATGTTACCTGTGTTTACACAAGCTTCCATTCTACCGTTTGAAATCCATGTTCCAACGATACCCGCGCTAGAGAATCTTCCGATAATGTTACCGCTGTTTTGGCAGTTGACGATATTGACCTCGCCAGAGCCGTAGAACTCAACGATAGAGCAGATTCCTGCGGCGCCCCAATCGGTAGAGGTTAGCGTACCTGTGTTGGAGCAACCGTTGACATTGAGAACACCTGATGCGTTTGTATCATTCCACGGAGATGTCTGAAGATTAGCGATTATACCCGCAACACGGGTATAGCCCGTTATATCTCCATTGTTTACACAGTTGTATATCTCAAAGTTACCGAAGGAAAGGTCAGCCGCTCCAATGATGCCGCCTGTTTTCGGTTCATGACCGTCTACATGCGCCAGCGTGTTTGTGATATCCGCATTGTTAATAATACCGTCAATCTTTCCGTTCATAAAGGTTTTTGCCAATCCGCCAAGCAGGGTGGTTTCAGCGTTAATCGTACCGTCAAGCACGAGGTTATTGATGTTTCCCGCAACGGCGTTAAAAAGACCGTATGTAGAACCTTCTCCGAATGTGACGGTATTTCCGCATCCCTCAATAACAGAAATAAAAACAGAAATTTCCATTGTCCAAACACCGAGGTCGATATCGTCGGTTATGATAAATGACTCCTCACCGCTGGTAAGACCGACGGCAAGCATATCATTGGCATTGGATATGAGGTAGTAGTTAGTGCCGTTAACATCTATGTATTTTCCTGTAAGATTCGCATCGTTTTGTACGGTATAATCCTTACCGTCGAATTTGAATGTGGTTCCTTCTTCAACCCATTCGCCTTCCTTGTAATCGTAAGCGCTTGTCTTGGTGTTAGCCGCGAACATAGCCACACAAAGGGAAATTACAAGAGCGAGGCAAAGAGCCATTGCAAGAAATTTAATTGATTTTTTCATTTGGTTTTCTCCTTTTACATAAGGGGTAGAACCGATTCCTCGGTTTTGTTTTATCCGCGCCCCTCCAAGAGGGAAGGACGCGGATTATTTGTTTCAGATTTCAGCTATCAGAGCCAATCTGCGTCAATTGCGCCCTGATCGTTATCAGCCTGACCTTCAGCGTTGTTGCCTGAAAGAGTAAGAATGTCCTTGATGTCGATAAGAGTTATCAAAAGCTCGGGCTTCATATATGTATTTTTCATAATTTCAAATCCTCCCTTTAGATACTCTTACGCTGCGAGGTTGTTATAAACAACAACCTGTGCGTCTGTGTAGATGATGGTTCCGTCGATTTCGATGTATCCTCTGACTGCATACTCCATATCGAGGTTAGCGTCCTTGATTTCAAGGAGCGAACCTGCGAATGTGTATTCTGTTGTGGAGCTTTCGTACCAAGCACCGTTGATAGCGGTGACTATAACGCAAGGCTTACCTACAGCCTTAAGCTCCTCATAAGTGGAAACACCGTACTTGTTAGCCGTGATAAGAGTTCCAAGCTCGAACTCAATACCCGCAGCCTTGAGAGCCTCATAGTCGTATGCGCTGATAGATGTGAGGACTCTGTAACCGGGCTTTGCGTCATCTCTGCGCTCAACACCCTCGTGAGCAAGAGAAATTATTTTAGCCGCGTTAGTGTTGGAGTAGGTCTTGGCAAGTTCGTTGCCTTCTGCCGTAGCCTTGAGAGCTACATTGTAAACAGTAGCGCCGCCGGGTATGGGATATGCGTCTGTTCCGAGAGTCTGTCCCCAAGCCGCGCCGAGCTTGTATGCAACCTCACCGCTTGCAGCCTGAAGGGCGCTTACAGTGGTTGTGTCGTAGCCGTTGCTATTAGCAGCTGCTGTGGTGTAGTTGTTCTTGAAGTTTGCGTTTGAGCCGCCAAGATGCGACCAGTTAACGATACCGCCGCAAAGTCCCTGATTTGCCTTACCTGCGTTTCTGATACAAGCACCTGCGTTGAAGTTGTTAGCAACGGTAACTGTCTCAGTTGCGTTAATTGTCGTTGCGGCCTGATTTGCGTTGTTAACCCAGTTCATACCAACGTAGGGAGCGCTGTGACAGCCGATGATTCCCGCAGAAGCGTCGGTAGAGGATATTGTGCCATAGTTAGCGTTGTTTGTTACAACGATAACGAAATTATCCGCTACAGAGGTATTTCTGTTCTTCATCTGAAGCTTTGCAATGATTCCCGCGGGCTGATACGTACCTGAAGAAGCATTGTTGGTTACTGTTCCTGTGTTAACACACTTGTTAACGGTAACGTTACCAACAACGTCACCCATTATACCGCCGCAGTAGTTGTTAGTAGAAACAGCACCGCTGTTTGTGCAGTTTTCAACCTTTACGTTTATACCAACACTATAGCTTTCGTAGTATCCAACGATACCGGCAACACCCGTGCCTGTACCCTTAACGGTACCTGCGTTCTCGCAGTTGGTTACAGTAAGAGTTCCTGTTCCGTCACTTGCGTTCCAGCTGGTGTGAGCGGCGTTACCGATAATACCGCCGACACGCTGAGCAGAGGATACCTCACCGTAGTTCTTACATCCTGTAAGAGTTACCGAAGCAGTTCCGAGTCTCGCATCTCCTATGATACCGCCTGCTTCTTTGTCGCCGCTTGTTGAGTTGTTGATAACCTTAGCGGTGCTCGAGTTTACACAATTGGTAAGATTTGCTCCGTGGAGTGTGCGTGCGATGAGTCCGCCCGCGAAGCCATCTTTTGTAACTGTAACGGTTGCGTTATTTGTGCAGTCTGTGAGGGTAAGAAGTGCCGCTGCGTTATTTGTTGCACTAACGAATCCACCCGCGTGAGAGTTAGTGGTTATAGCTCCGTTGTTAACGGAGTCGGAAATGTTAACGGGACCGCTTGCAAAAGCTATAAATCCTGCGGTTTCTCCTGTACCTGTTATTGAGCCGTTGTTGACACAATTGTTTGTAAACGTTACGGTATTTGTAGCTGCCCATGTTACGCCTACGAATCCGCCGAGTTTAGCGGTTCCGCTCATATTACCGTCGTTCGTACAAGCGTTGAAGTTGAGCTTTCCGTTGCCGCCCCAAGCAGTACCGACAAAGCATCCGTTTTCAGGACCTGTAGCGGTGATATTGCCCGAGTTGGTGGAGTTGTTGAAGTTCGTTGTTCCCGAACCCTGAGAAGAGCCGAGGAAGCCTGCAATATACTGTATTCCACTGAGGTCTGCTTCGTTCTCACAAGAGTTGAATGTGATGTTTGAAGCGCCTATCTGTACTCCGACGAATCCGCCGAAATGCTTTCCGTTAGTAGAAGAAACTACTCCCGAGTTTGTGCAGTCAGTAAGGGTAGCTGTCTTGTTGGTGTCGAGCATTTTGCCGAGGAATCCGCCTGCGGCAACGTCCGTTGCCTTTACCGCTCCGCTGTTTGTGCAGTTGGTGAGGTTAACAGCGGATTTAACGTCTCCAACAAATCCGCCCGCGATAGTGTTGTTTGCAGAAACTGCGCCATTGTTGGTACAGCCCGTAAAGTTAGCGGTAGGTCCAGCCTCGAGGCGTCCGATAAATCCGCCCGCGTTAATCTTTGAGGAAATTGTTCCTTCGTTAACGCAATCAACGAAAGTAACGTTTCCACCGTTGGCCCACATTACCGAAATGAATCCGCCAACGCCGTTGTCAGAGTTGCTGTTGTTTGTCATCGTACCGTAGTTTGTGCAGGATACGAACTTAACGGTCGTTCCGCTTTCTCTGGTCGCGGAAACAAAGCCAGCCGCGCGTCCCTTGGCATTGCTTGCGGTAACGTTTCCGTAGTTGTAGCAGTTCTCGAATACCGCTGTGTAGGTTGCATCGTCGTGTGAAGCAGAGTAGGAATTGTCGTTACGAACATATCCAACAAATCCTGCGTTGTAGCCTGCAAAGTCAGCAGACGTCGAGGTGTCGGTTATGTTGACTCTGTTTACGACAGTGTCAAAGTGTGCGCCCCAGCACCACTGCGCGAAAGCGGAGGTGTGAGATGCGGCGCTGATGTCTCCGGCGATTTCAAGGTTTGTGACCTTACCGCTGAAGTTGCCGAACAGACCTGCACTACCGCTAACAGTTATGGTATGTCCACAACCGTCGATAGTAGCCAGCCTAAGTGTCTGTCGGTTTTCGGTAGTACCTGTTGTTGTGATGCTGAAATCCTTCGCGATGATAAAGTTAGCGGCACTTGTGCCTTTAACCTTTGCGAAGTCGGTTGCATCGTCAACAAGATACCACTTTGTACCGCTCACGTCGATGTACTTACCTGTGTAAGCTTCATCTTTCTGAACGGTGTAGGGAGTTCCGTTGTAAGTGAACTCGGACTCGCCTGTCCACTTACCTGTTTCTACCAGCTCTACAGCGTTGACAGGCGTATTGAGGGCTGCGAATACCGCGATACCGCTCAAAAGCAGAACTACGCTGAAGACAACTGCCAGAATTTTGAGTGTCTTGTTCATGGTTCTTTTCTCCTTTATAAATTTTTTTGATTTTATATATTGAACTTCTTACTGCCACTCTATCCGCGCCTTTACAAAAATGAAAGGGAATACTTTGCGCTGATAAGGGAGCTTATAAGAAATACAAATATCAGATTTTGATTGAATTATTATTTTCTTTTACGAGAAACAACAAGTGCCGAGCCTGTAATTGCCGTTGTGAGAATAACGACAGAAGCAACCGTGAGTGAGCTTCCGCATCCGCTCTTTTCTTCTTCACCCTCTGCAGCAGTAGTTTCAGGGGCGTTCAGGGGAGCCTTGGTCGTTGCCACTGGCTTCTCCGTGGTAGTAGCGGTTGCGCGAGGCTTTGTATCAGCCTTGGTTGTCACTACTGTTGTGATTACAAGAGTTTCGGGGTCAAGCATAGGAATAAGGTCTGTTCCTACCTCCTGCTTCCAACGGATGTTATTACCCGCAGCTTCGTTTGCTCTGTTGAACTGCTCGGTGATATATCCGTTCTCAACTTGAGCCTGGGTAATCTTCATACCGACATCTCGCTCATTCGTCTCAATATCCATACCGGTTTCAGCGTTCATATAGAAGCATCTTTCAACAAGTGCGGAGGTAGAAGCGCTTTCACGGTCCATAACACCGAATGCCGATTTGGACTGAGACTCAACAACACCGGGGGTAAGCGTTCCAACAGAGAAGCACTGCTGTACCTGCAAACGATTGGTTTGGCAAAGACCGACTATTCCCGCAACGTTTGCCTTCTCGGAGGATACGGTGCCAAGATTTGCGCAGTTGGAAACGAGGACGTTCGCGTTTTCACCGCAATCTGCCTTTCCCACGATTCCACCTGACGCGTAATCCTCAGAGATTATATTGCCGGTGTTCACACAAGCCTCTATTTTGCCGTTACTTTGCCATCTCGATACAATACCCGCACCGGAGTGTACCGAGTTAACAGTACCGCTGTTAGTGCAGTTGACGAAATTGACCTCGCCTGTGCCGTAGAATTCAACAATAGAGCAGATTCCTCCCGCACCCCAGCTGGTAGATGTTATCGTACCCGTGTTGGAACAGTTGCGAACGTTCAACACACCCGATGCGGTTAAATCGTCCCAGGGAGAGGTCTGAAGGTTTGCGATAATACCCGCAGCACGAGTGCTTCCGGTAATGTCTCCGTTATTTACGCAGTTGTATATTTCAAAGTTACCGAAGGAAAGGTCAGCTGCTCCGACGATACCACCTGTTTTCGGTACGTTACCTGTTTCGTTTTGCCGCGTATTTACAATATCTGCATTATTAACGACGCCGTCAATCTTTCCGTCCATAAAGGTTCTTGCCAATCCGCCGATTACGTTGTCATGCGCTACTATTGAACCGTCAATAACGAGATTGGTGACGGTACCCGCAAAACCGTTGAAAAGACCGCGTGTGGAGCCTTCACCGAAGGTTATGGTGTTTCCGCAGCCCTCGATGACCGAAACGAAAGCGTTGAGGTCCATTTCCCATGCGCCGAGGTCGATGTCATCTGTTATTATGAAAGACTCACCGTATGCAAGACCTAACGCAAGCATATCGTCTGCGGTAGAGATAAGATAATAATTCGTGCCGTCAACTGTAATATATTTTTCGGTGAGGTTTGCGTCTTTGTTTACTGTGTAATCCTTGCCATCGAATTTAAAGGTAGTTCCTTTTTCAACCCATTCGCCTTCTTTGTAATCGGTTGCGTTCGTCTTGGTGTTAGCCGCGAACAAACACGCGCAAACGGAAATTACAAGGATAAGGCAGAGAGCCATCGCAATGATTTTTAACGATGATTTCATATCTTTTCTCCTTTGGCTTCATTATAAAAATTTTTTGTTTATATATTGAACTTCTTGCTGCCTCTCTTATCCGAGCAAAGAGAAAGAGAATACTTGCGCTTACAAGAGCGTTTGCAAAAAATAAAAATATATGATTGTTTGAGCTTTTTCAGTGCGTTATCCTACTCAGATTTTACCTTCTATTAAGAGAAACCA
>JAFTHJ010000177.1 GCA_017457465.1 Clostridia bacterium
CACACCCACGGGTGAGGATACTTGAGACCGCCGACGAGATATCTCGACCTGAGCGCTTCGGGCTCGATAATCTGCTATACATTTGACGGAGTATGTCACTCTGACACACTCCGTCTTTTCTTTACTTATTCATTATGTATTCGTCTATAGCCTTTGCCGCCGTTTTACCCGCGCCCATAGCGAGTATAACCGTTGCCGCTCCCGTGACCGCGTCTCCACCCGCAAAAACGCCCTCGCGAGAGGTTTTTCCGTTCTCATCGGCAACGATACCGCCCCAGCTTTGTGTATCAAGTCCCTCGGTTGTGGATTTGATAAGAGGGTTAGGCGAGGTTCCGAGCGCCATAATAACGCAGTCTACGTCAAGCGTGAATTCGCTATCGGGCTTCTCTATCGGACGTCTGCGTCCCGACGCATCGGGCTCACCGAGCTCCATTTCTACACAAGTCATACCGCAAACGCTCCTGCTCTCATCTCCGAGAATCGCCTTTGGGTTAGTAAGAGTTTTGAAGATTATTCCCTCCTCCTTGGCGTGTTCAACCTCCTCACGCCTTGCGGGAAGCTCCTCTATTCCCCGTCTGTATACAACATAGACCTCGGCTCCAAAGCGTTTCGCGCATCTTGCCGCGTCCATAGCCACGTTTCCGCCTCCGACTACAGCGACCTTTTTCGCTCTCTGGATAGGTGTTGCGCTGTCCTCTCTATAAGCCTTCATCAGATTTATTCTTGTAAGGAACTCATTTGCGGAATAAACTCCTCTGAAATTCTCTCCGTCAATTCCCATAAACTTGGGAAGTCCCGCTCCAGAGCCGATAAATACCGCCTCATATCCGTACTCGGTCTGAAGCTCGTCTATCGATATTGTCTTACCTATTACAATATTTGTTTCTATCCTTACACCGAGTGCCCGAAGACCTTCTATCTCCTGCGCGACTATTGATTTAGGAAGACGGAACTCGGGTATTCCGTAAACCAGCACACCACCCGCAAGGTGAAGCGCCTCAAAAACGGTCACCTCATAGCCTTTTTTCGCAAGTTCACCCGCACAGGCAAGTCCTGATGGTCCCGAACCGATAACGGCAACCTTATGACCGTTAGGGATTGGTTTTTCGGCATTCTTCTTTGCAAGAGCGTTATGTCTGTCGGCAACGAATCTTTCGAGTCTTCCTATTGCCACAGGCTCACCCTTGATACCTCTTACGCATCTCTGCTCACACTGACTTTCCTGCGGACAAACTCTTCCGCACACAGCGGGAAGCGAACTTGCCTCGGTGATTATTTTATAAGCCTCCTCGAATTCTCCCTCCGCTACCTTCGCGATAAAGGCGGGGATGTGGATATGCACGGGGCAACCGCCGACACAGGGCTTATTTTTACAATTCAGGCATCTCTTTGCCTCGTCTATTGCCTGTTCTTCTGTATATCCGAGCGCAACCTCGTCAAAATTCTTATTTCTGACTTCGGGCGCCTGTTCGGGCATAGGATTCTTTTTCAGGGACATATTCGGCATTTATTTCACCTCCGAAGAAAAGAGATTACAGGTCTGCTCGTAGGCGTGGCGCTCAAAATCGCGGTAGGTTCCGCCTCTCGCCATAGCCTCATCAAAGTCAATCTCATGACCGTCAAACTCGGGACCGTCAACACAGGCGAACTTGGTTTTTCCGCCGACTGTCAGACGGCAACCGCCGCACATTCCCGTTCCGTCTATCATAATGGGGTTCATAGAGGCTACGGTTTTTATGCCGTATTCCTTTGTGAGCTTACAAACGAATTTCATCATAATAAGCGGACCTATTGTTATGACCTCGTCATATTTCTCTCCGCTCTCGATAAGGGCGCGGAGGGCGTCTGTCACAAGACCTTTCTCGCCACAGCTTCCGTCATCGGTCATAAGTCTCATAACATCGCTCACCGACTCAAATTCTTTTTCAAATATTACAAGGTCTCGGTTTCTGAATCCAACGACCGTATGAACCTCGGCTCCAAGCTCGTGGAATTTTTTAGCCACGGGATACGCTATAGCGCAGCCAACACCGCCGCCAACGACAGCAACCTTTTTTATCCCCTCTGTTTCGGTAGCCCTACCGAGAGGTCCGACAAAATCGCAAAGGCTCTCTCCGACCTGCATATGCGCGAGTTTTTCAGTAGTGGATCCGACTCTCTGGAAAACCACGCTTACCGTTCCCGCCTCTCTGTCATAATCCGACACCGTGAGGGGGATTCTCTCACCGTCCTCATCGGTACGGAGAATTATGAACTGTCCCGCCTCTGCCTTTTTCGCCACAAGGGGCGCTTCGACTACCATCAGGCTGACGGTGGGATTCAGCTTCTCATTTTTCAGTATTTTATACATTTCAATTTCCTCTGTAAACGAATTTAAGTAAACATAATAATATTGTAACAAAAAACAAAGGATTTTTCAATAGCTGAAAAAATTTCTGTTATGTCAAATTGTAAGATTTTTTTGCGCAATAATCCTATCTTTGTGTAAAAAAAGCAAAAAAACAGAGACGGCGTCTTCATACACGCCGTCTCTGTTTTGTGTTTCCGCAACAGCCAAAAAGTCAGATTAGTCCTGAGCTTTTCTTCTTTCCTCAAAACAAGCACTGCAGTATACAGGTCTGTCGTTAGAGGGCTGGAAAATTACTTTCGCTACGCCGCCGCACTGTGCACAGGTTGTCTCGAAGTACTCACGCGGAGCCTTTGCAGCATTCTTCTTTGCGTCACGGCAAGCCTTGCAGCTCTTGGGCTTATTCAAAAAGCCTTTCTCCTTATAGAACTGCTGCTCTCCGGCTGTAAATACAAACTCATTGCCGCACTCTTTGCACACAAGAGTTTCATCTACAAACTCGCCTTCAGTCTCTGCTCCGACTTTTACTTCTTCTTCGTACATGATTTTACCTCTCTTTGTAGAATGGAATTGTTCGCCCAAAGTACCCCGATAGTTCTGCACTTGCGGACTAGCTACAGGCTATATCTGATTCGGCTTTGCCGTATCATTCTCAAATTTCAACCGAGCAACTTTCTCAACTTTTTTCGGATTCGGTATATCGCGTTGGCAACCGACCTCTCGCCGTTTCCGACCAACGCACCTATCTCCTTTGCGGTTTTTCCCGACGCGTATAAGCACCAGACACGGTATTCATAGTCAGACAGATTTCTCCGTATCACCGAATCTATCCGTCTTAAGCTTTCCTGCTCTATTATTCGCGCCGAGGGCTCCTCGGCACCTGACAGGTCGTCATCTATCATAGGCACCGAGCTTTCCGCTCTGCGCTTCTCCAATGCCCTGATTTGAGATATCAAAGCATTCTTTACACATATCTTGGCGTAAAGTCCAAACTCAACGCCCTCATTCTCTATGTCGTAGTTCAGTATCGCGTTATAAAAGACCAAAACCGCTTCCTGATAAAGATCCTCCTTAAACCACGCTGACGGCTCGTCCTTGCAAAATCTTGCAAGTGCCGAATCCAGCAACGGTCGATACATCTCGAGCATCCGAACAAACGCCCCTTGGTCATCTTCTCTGACCTGCACAATCAAATCGTTGACTTCGGTTCTGTTTTTATTTTCGTTCATTCTCCATCCTCACCGAGACAAGACAGTTTTTTACATCTATATTATTCATTACTTTTAATTATACCATTAATTTGTATAATGTCAAGAGGTATTTTTAAAATAATTTTGTCGAAAATCGACTAAAATATTTTTTATAAAGCATTTTTCACAAATCAAACGAAGTCAATTTGTGATTTTTTTGCAACGCGAGAGCGTTTTTTTATATATCCGATATTTTAAGCTTAAAAGTTTGTTTATTTTCACATAGCCTCAATCGAACAAATAATTCACATTTCCCGCCATAAGCGCCAAAACTCCGCGATATATTGCCTCGGGGCGCTCATAAAAATTGTTTTTCATTCTCTGCGCTCTGTCAAGGGTATCTACGGTAAGAGACTGGAAAAATATCATTTTCCCGTTTTCCGTAAACGAACAGCTTATTTCGTATTTTCCGCCGTCGACCGCCTTTATCTCGCACTTGGGAGTAATTCCCCTCTTTTTGAAGTCGAGATAGCGAAGCGCTCTCGCAAGGCTCTGGTCGAGTATTGTCGAGAGAATATCGCCGTTAAGCTCTCTCGCCACGCACTTTCCCTTCTCTGTCACAACATAAAGCGTTTCTCCGTTAACCTCAACGCTCTCTATCAACCCGCCGTCGAGCATCTCGCCAAAGCCTTCGGCAAAATCCAGATACATAACGTAGTCGGTCTGCATAACTATATCGTTTATGGTGATAAAATCAAGCGGATAATTGATATTTTCAAGAAGATACAGGACAAATATCTTTACGTTTCTCGTGCTTCCTATAGGTGATGCCATATATAATTTCCTTTCCGTGATGCTGTTTTATATATTCAAACACACTTCTGCTTGAATATTCTATCATATTTTGAAAAAATTTTCAATATATATTTGCATTTTGTGCGGAAATGTGGTATTATATATCTATTAAGCAAATTCTTTTCTCAAGGGACGGTATAAAACTATGGTAAAAATAGCTATTCTGGGATTCGGAGTGGTCGGAAGCGGAACCGCCGAGGTCCTTACCGAAAACAAAAAAATTATCGAGGAGCGTCTCGGCTGCGAATACTGCATTAAATACATTCTCGATTTGAGAGATTTTCCCGACAGCCCCTTTGCGGAGCTTGTTACGCACGATTTCAACGACATTCTTAATGACAAGGAGGTCACCGTTGTTGCGGAAATGATGGGCGG
>JAFTHJ010000178.1 GCA_017457465.1 Clostridia bacterium
CGGAACATCGATAACGGCTATCGTACAATCCGAATTCATCTTCTTGTGGAAATCTATCATCTTGGAATAGTCCATCTTATAGATATGGTCACCCGAAAGTATTATAACATATTCGGGATCGTATCTGTCGATAAACTCAAGATTCTGGTATATCGCGTTTGCCGTTCCGCGGTACCAGTCCGCTCCCTTTTTTCCCTGATAGGGAGGGAGTATTTTTACACCGCCGTAGGTTCTGTCAAGGTCCCACGGCAGACCGTTTCCAATATAATCGTTAAGTACCAAGGGCTGGTACTGGGTAAGAACACCCACTGTATCAATTCCCGAATTGATACAGTTCGAGAGAGGAAAATCAATGATTCTGTATTTTCCTCCAAATGATACCGCAGGCTTTGCCGTCTTTTCTGTCAAAGCGTAAAGTCTGCTTCCCTGTCCTCCTGCAAGTAGCATTGCCACACATTCTTTTTTTCTGAACATAATATCCCCCTTGAGCCTCTTGGGCTAAATTTTTTCGTTCTTCGACGGTTTTGATATTCGCTGTTATGTGTTTTTGCTTTCTTGGTTTTAACTGTTTAACTGTTTTTGTGTCTGATTACCGTGACTCCGAGCGGAGGCAAACGCAGACTTACCGAGTCGGGAAGCTCATTCCACGGCTCTCCCGAGCCGACAAGAACCCCGCGGTTGATAACTCCGCTTCCGCCGAAGCGCTCACTGTCGGAATTAAAAATCTCCTCGTATTCTCCCGCGCAGGGCACTCCGAGCAGATAATTCTCTCTCGCCACAGGCGTGAAATTCACCGCTACTATAAGCTCCTTACCCGACTTATCTCTTCGTCTGTATGACACGACGCTTCTCTCTCTGTCGCAAGAATCTATCCATTCAAATCCATTATCGGAGAAATCGGACTGCCACAGAGGAGAATTTTCAAGATAAAGGCTATTAAGCTCGGACACGTATAGCTGAAATCTCGCGTGAGCTTCGTCCTTTAAAAGGCTCCAGTCTATCTCGCCGTCCCCGCCAAAAGCGATTTCCTCTCCCATAAAGCACAGCTTTTTTGACGGAACTGTCATCTGGTAAGCAAGTGCCGCTCTTGAAGTGGCAAATTTCTGCCAACTGTCGCCAAACGATTCATCGCACAAGGCTCTGCCCTCTGTATACGATATAGGAAAAATGGTTTTCTTTCTCGAAAAAGAGGTTAGCTTTTCGTGATGGTGCTTACGGAACAAGGAATTCTCCGCGATGTAATCGAGCAATGCTCTCATACGCGATATGTCGCATTCAAAATCAAATCCACCCGTGTCGTCCACGCACTCCTCATCCCCCTCGGAAATCATAAGCGCCGATGGGAATGATGCCTTGACGGTCAGCTTGAGCAGCTGAAAAAAGTTTGTCCTATCCTCGGGCGATTTGCGTAAAAGCCATTGCGGCAGACAAGATTTGCTTATCTTAAGTCCGTCAGCGTGAAATATATCGAGGCAACAGAGTGCATACGCGATAAGAGCCTTTTCACTGTCTGAATGTGCCTTATCAAAGCGACAGACAAGAACAACTCCTATTCCCGCCTCGTGCATCTGGTCAACAAATGGCATCAAGGTGTCCGCGCAAAAGCGCTCAAGCGCATCTCTGACGCATATATGTGTGTATCCCATCTGCTTGACGTATGTCGCAAGCTCCGAGGCAAGTGCATTATCGTTGCCGAAGCGCTTCCAGCGCGAAACTTCAAGCTCGTATATATTCAGGGGAAGCTCCGAGAAGTGTTCTCTTACCCTATCGTTATAGGAGCGCCACCCTCCGTCTCTCCAGCTGTAATTTTTATTCCCGCCCAGCGAGGAATATGCCGCTTCAAGCTCGGCACCGAGGTACTCCCTCACGTTGTATTTTGTTCCGTTATGGAAGAAAAAATCGCTATTTTCGATGGTATTCTCCCCCACCTGAACATCACACCTTTCTGCTTTGGAAAACAATTATACATATACACATATAATTCTATCACACTA
>JAFTHJ010000179.1 GCA_017457465.1 Clostridia bacterium
AGAGATATAGCCGCCTCTATAGCGGGGAGTGTGGTTGAGCGCATTGTCGTTATCTTTTTGTCGCTTCCCGGCAGATATCCGAGATTAAACATTCCCGCCTTTATCGGAACGTCAACGTATTTTTTTACGTTATGGTGTGAGTCAAGTATGAGTGTGCAGTTGTCGGGACAGTCGGAGTGCGCCAGACGGTCGGAGGTCGAGGCGAGAGCCTGTTCCTGAATATCAAAGGCGAAAACGTGCCCGAATTCGCCCACCGCGCGGGAGAGAAACTCGGTATCGTGTCCGTTGCCCATGGTGAAATCCACGGCGACATCACCCTCCTTGAGGTGGGTGAGAATAAAATGCTTTTGCAGCTGGAGAAGGTCTATCATTTCGCAAAATGCCTTTCGTTGAAAATCATTGGTTTTTCGGAGTCTTGGGCGGTTCGGGGAGGTGAATATCGCTCCGCAGGAATTTTATTGAGCGCTCGACCGAATCGCGGGAGTTATACCACGGCTCATCGCCGTATCTGTAGTCGAATTTTTTGCAGAACCAGCTTATATCGTCTTTCAGCTCGGCAAGATATTTATTGACTATCTCGGAGCAATCCTTCGCGAAAGCGGCGGATTTTTTCTTCTGGAGTCTGTTGTCCGCGCATTCGAGCAGGGCACGGTAGTGCGGCAGACAGAAATAGGGCTGCGCCTTGAGCTTGGCGACGAATTCCTCGTCCTTATCCCAAAGGAAGACTACCGTTTCTATCATATGTCGGAAATTAAAATCTATTCGTTTGCAGACATAGCAGGAGTCCTCAAGCTCCGCTATTCTCTTTTGCGGCTTGTTCGGGTTGAGAAGTCCCCCGCTCTTGAGGTCGCCTATAAGCTCGTCAAGGTGGCTCTCAAGCGTGAGCGCCATGCCGAGTCTGTTCTTGCGTACGAACATCATATCGTAATGAGTTCTGCAAAAGCCCTCGTCGTTGGTTTTTATGCGGATATCGGGCGACATCATAGAGGCTCCGAGAATATCTTCAAGCTCGTTATTTTCCAGCTTGTTGTAGAGTGCGCAAAGCGGACAACCGCAAGCCGCGTCGTCACGCGACGCCTCAAACGCCTCGTTGACGGGAATAGTGTAAATTTGTTCCATAATCCTTCCCCCGAAAAAAGTCTTGAAAAAAGCTTCGATTAGGTATATAATATTTCCTATAGCTATACTTTAGTGATTATACCATATTTCAAAGGTATTTTCAAGAGATTTTGATATTTTGGTTATTTGGCGGGGGATAAATATATGGTTTATCTTAAGGAAACGGAAAAAAGCGTGAGCTGTGTGAGGCTCGATGGAGTGAGTGATTTTGATGTCGGGAAGATATTTGACTGCGGTCAGTGCTTTCGGTTTGACACGGTTGAGAGCTCGTCGCACGAGGTCGAGTTCTCGGGCGTTGCCTACGGCAGACTGATTTCGGTGGCGCAGGACGGGCAGACGGTTTACATATACAACTCCACACAAGAGGATTTTGAAAATATATGGAGACGCTTTCTGGGGCTTGACGAGGACTACGGCGCGATAGCCGAGGATATCCTCTCGCGCTCCGACAATCCCGCGCTTGGCAGGGCAGTCGGGTATGGGCGCGGAATAAGGATTCTGCGTCAGGAGCCGTGGGAGACGATATGCTCGTTTATAATATCGCAGAATAACAATATTCCCAGAATAAAGAAGATTATAGGCGCTCTCGCGCAAAAATGCGGTGAGCCGATAGCGGTTCCCGAGGGTATGCGGACACATCTCTCCGAGAGCACGGTGCCGTACGCCTTTCCGACGCCCGATTCTCTTTGCGCTCTCGGTATCGACGGCTTGTTTGAGCTGAAAACGGGATTTCGCGCAAAGTACATATACGATGCCGCCTCACGGGCGGCGATGGGAAATATTGATTATTCCTATCTCGAAAACTCCGATGATACCGCAGAATGTGTTCGTGAGCTTTGCGCGATAAAGGGTGTAGGCCCCAAGGTCGCAAGCTGTGCTTTGCTGTTCGGCTTCGGGCGTTACGATGCCTTTCCCGTCGATGTGTGGATAAAAAAGGTTATCCAAAAGTATTTCTCGGCTGATGGCGGGGATTTCTCTCCTGCTGTCCTCGGACCTTATGCGGGTATAGCCCAGCAGTTTTTGTTTTATTACGAAAGATACCTGGCGTGAGGATTTATATATTATGCGAGGGGGACTTTTTGCAAAAACATGGCTGCGCCATATCAAGTTTGATTTGTCGGCTAAACGCCTCCATTTTGGGCGGAAACGCCCAAAAACATCAAACATTGGTCCCCCTCGCGCTCTCTTCAAAACCTTTTAAAACAGGAATTGGATACCCCATTTAGTTTAGCTGAATTTGAAATTTTTTCTAATGAAAACCACCATAAAAAGACAACCGACGGTAGAAAAATGTCCGTCGGTTGTCTACATTAGAGAAAAAACCACGAGATACAGATTTATAATATGGTTGCCACCTCGAACCTTTTGCTTTAAAAGGTTTGAAGGGGTTTCAGGGGGAACATTCCTCAAAAGTTCCCCCCTGAATAAAATCCGCGTCCTCCTCAAAATTCGGTGTATATTGAGATGAGGCGGAGGACAGGGCTTGAAAGTAGCCGTCAAAGCCGAGAGATTCGGCGTGAGCGAGAACCGAATTGTACTCAAATGAGGTCAGCTTTCTATGCAAATTTTTATATTCGCACGTCAGGGCGAATTCGGGCGTATACTGACTCATAAGGCTTAACCTTACCGATTTCACAGGAAGTGTGTCGGCAATCAGGGATAGGACATTCATGCTGTCGTGTCTGCAGGCGGGGAGAACGAGATGCCGCACGATAAGCCCCTTTTTCATCAAGCCGCCGTCATCAAAAAGACACTCGCCCACCTGACGGAACATTTCCGAAACAGCCGCGAGAGCTACCTCGGGGTAGTCGGGGGCGCTTGAATATTTTTTCGCGAGGTCGGGGGAGGCGTACTTGAAATCAGGCAAATATACGTCCACGAGTCCGTCAAGCCGCTTCAGCGCGTCGAGCGATTCATAGCCCGAGGAGTTATATACTATCGGGATTTTCAGCTTGTGCCGAACCTGCTCAAGGGAGAGTGCTATTGAGTCGGAAAAATGCGTCGGCGTGACAAGATTTATGTTATGCGCCCCCGCCGCCTCAAGCTCAAGCATAAGCTCGGAAAGCTCGTCTGCGTTCAGCTCACGCCGCACTCCTCCGCCCGAGCTTATCACTCTGTTCTGGCAGAAAACGCACTTCAGGTTGCAGCCGCAGAAAAATATCGTTCCCGAGCCTCGCGCACCGCTTATCGGCGGCTCCTCCCACATATGCAAAGAGGCGCGTGATACCGTTATTCTGTTACTTTCTCCGCAAAAGCCAAGCTCACCCAGAGCTCTGTCGGCTCCGCACTGTCTTGGACACAGAGTACATTCTGCCATATTGAGCACCTCCTCCTTCTTTATAATACAACATTATACCTGTAAATCGGCTTTTGGGCAATAGATTTGTAAAAAAATTTTGTATTGTGTAGACAACAAACAAAAAAAGTGGTATACTGTTGGGGTATGAAAAATTACACGAATTACATAATGAGGATGGGTAAGAAAAATGGATTTTCAAGCAATTTTAAACACACTTGTATCAGGCTGCATAAATATAGCCTGGAAGCTGCTTTTGTCGCTTCTCGTATTTATCGTCGGACGGTTGCTCATAAAGCTTTTGCTTAAGATATTCCCCAACGGAGACAGGCACAATCATCTTGATAAAACGGTAAAGGCATTTCTCAACAGCTTTATCAAGATAGCTCTTTATGCGGTACTCGCCGTAACGATAGTATCTATAATGGGAATACCGATGGCGTCTGTCGTAACAGTCTTCGCTTCAGCGGGCGCTGCTATCGCACTTGCCGTTCAGGGCTCGTTCTCAAACTTTATGGGCGGTATTATGCTGCTTATCTTCAAGCCTATCGGTGTTGGAGATTTCGTAAAGATTGGCGGAGAGAGCGGAACTGTCACCGAGGTCGGTATATTCTACACTGTTCTCTGCACGGGCGACAACCTTGTTGTCTCTATCCCCAACAAAACTATGACGGATACGACTATCGTAAACTATTCACGCAAGGACACCAGAAGAGTTGATATCGCTGTCGGCGTTGCTTACGATTCGGACGTAGAGCTTGTTAAAAAGACTATTCTTGAGGTTATAGAAGCCAACGAAAAGGCGCTCAATGACCCCGCTCCCTTCGTTCGCGTGACGGCTATGCAGGATTCGGCTCTGGAGTTCACGGTAAGAGTATGGTGTAACGCGGGAGATTACGGTTCGCTCCGCTCGGATATGTTCGAGGAGCTTAACGCGGCATTCGAGAAGGCGGGAATCGTCGTTCCCTTCAACCAGCTCGAGGTCAGCATCAAGAAATAATTATAGGTCCGCGAGGGCACAGAGAGGAGAGCCTTTTCGGTTCTCCTCTCGTATTAGATACAATTATAAATTTTGTTGAGGTTTTGTATGGACAACAGAATAAGAAGCGCGGAGATACTCTGCGTGGGAACCGAGCTCTTGCTCGGAGATATAGTGAATACAAACGCGGCATTCCTTTCGCAAAAGCTGGCGGAGCTTGGAATCTGCGTTTACCGCCACACGGTAGTGGGTGATAATACCGCAAGGCTCAAGGACGCGCTCACACGAGCGCTCGAGAGCGCTGATATGGTCATAACGAGCGGCGGACTCGGTCCGACCTATGACGACCTTACCAAGGAGACGGTAGCGGAATATTTCGGCAGAGAGATGGAGCTTGACACTCACTCTCTTGAGAGAATAGAGGAATATTTCAGAAAGACGGGCAGAGTTATGACCGAGAATAACCGCAAACAGGCGATGATGCCGCGCGGAGCGGTGATTTTCGATAACGACTACGGAACGGCTCCCACTCTCGCGCTCTGCGGCGGAGAGAACGAATCCAAGACCGTCATTATGCTCCCCGGACCGCCCTCCGAGATAATCCCGATATTCAACGACAAGGTTCTTCCGTATCTACTCGCGAGAAGAAACAGTGTTATCGCAAGTCGCAATATACACATTTTCGGCATCGGGGAATCGGCGGTTGAGAGTGTTATAAGCGACATAATGAAAAACTCGAAAAATCCCACGGTGGCGCCCTATTGCAAGGACGGCGAGGTCAGGCTTCGTGTGACGGCATCGGCTGCGACCGAGAGCGAGGCGCTTGGACTTTGCGATGAAATGATATCGCGAATCAAGGCTACCGAAATCGGGCAATATATTTACGGAGTTGACGTAGACTCTCTTGAGAGAGCGGTGATTGAATTTTTGCGCGAGAGGGGAATGACTCTCGCTTGTGCCGAGTCCTGCACGGGAGGACTTATCTCAAAGCGCATAACCGATGTGTCGGGATGCTCGGATGTCTTTGTCGGCGGCTGTGTGACCTATGCTAACGGGGCGAAGATGAGGCTTCTCGGCGTTAAGGCGGAGACTCTTGAAGCCTTTGGCGCGGTATCCGAGCAAACAGCGCGGGAGATGGCTGTGGGTGTACGCGAGGCACTTGGTGCCGATGTGGGAATCTCGGTCACGGGAATAGCGGGGCCTGGGGGCGGAACGCCCGAAAAGCCTGTCGGAACGGTTTTCGTCGGAATCTCCACAGAGAAGGGAACACAGGTCAGAAAACTCTCGTTGTCTGCTATGAGAAGCAGAAATTATATCAGAAATGTATCATCTAACCACGCATTTGATATAATACTGAAATTTTGCAGATAAAAATTTCTTTTTTTGACAACATTCCTCAAAAAAGGTATTGATTTTTTTCGGCGTATGTATTAAAATAATATAAATATGTCAACTATGTTAAATAAATAACTAATAACTATATAGGAATGAAGGTACAACGGAAATGAAGAAATTCAAAAGAATCGGCGTTCTTACCTCGGGCGGAGACGCACCCGGAATGAACGCGGCAATCAGAGCTATCACAAGAAAGGCACTCGACGAGGGCGTTGAGGTAATGGGAATTATCGGAGGATACAGCGGACTTATCAACGAGAAGCTTATCCCCCTGACATCGGGCGCTGTCTCCAACATCATAACCCACGGCGGAACTATGCTTTATTCCGACCGTTGCCCCGAGTTCAAGACCGAGGAGGGTATGCAGAAGGCGGTAGCTACCTGTAAGAAATATAATATAGACGCCATTGTCGCTATCGGCGGTGACGGAACTTTCAGAGGGGCGACTGACCTCACTCTCCGCGGTATTCCCACCATCGGAGTTACGGGTACTATCGATAACGATATCACCGCGACTGATTACACTGTCGGATTTGACACCGCGATGAACACCGTTCTTGAGACGGTTGACAGACTCCGCGATACTTGTGAGTCACACGCGAGATGTAACGTCGTTGAGGTTATGGGACGCGACTGCGGACAGATAGCGCTTATGACGGGTATATCCTCGGGCGCTATGGCGGTTTGTATTCCCGAGATACCCTTTGACGAGGATGCCGCTATTGCCGAGATAAACAAGGCTAAAGAGCAGGGTAAGAGAGGAATGATAGTTGTTGTAAGCGAGGGCGTTTTCGCAAACGATGCTAACGGCAACAAGGTTCCTTACGGTGAGCTTCTCCGAAAGACTATTGAGGAGAAGACGGGAATCGAGACCAAGTTCGCGCGTCTTGCTCACATAGTCAGAGGCGGTTCGCCCACACTTCGTGACAGACTTACCGCGACCGAGATGGGCGCGAAGGCAGTAGAGCTTTTGCTTGAGGGCAAGAGCAATCTCGTGGTTATTGAGGACAACGGCGAGATAAAGAGCCTTGACATTCTCTTTGCTCTTACTACTGACCGTATGTATAAGAACAAGCTGAAGGACGGAGATCTCGATAAGTTCGGAGCAGAGGAGCTTCGCGCTATGGAGGCTATCTGCGACAAGAGACGCGAGGAGATATCCACACTTTACAAGATGGCGCAGGAAATCTGCAGATAAACCGCAACAACTGATGATGTATTAAGGCGGGGAAACCTGATTTTGGGTTTCCCCGCAGATATTTGCTTATTTTGGAAGTGATAGAATGAGTCGGAAAAAGAATTATTTGCGCGGAATGAAGGCGGGAATTCCGATAGGTCTCGGATATTTCGCAGTCGCTCTCACGCTCGGTATTGCCGCCAAGGAGGCGGGATTTACACCGTTTCAGGCAACGCTGACCAGCTTTCTGATAAACGCGTCGGCGGGTGAGTACATAGGATTCACGCTTATCGCGGCGGGGGCGAGTTACCTCGAGGTCTTTTTGATGGAGGCTATTGCCAACGCCAGATATATGCTTATGTCGGCGGCGCTCAGTCAGAAGCTCAAGCCGGGCGTTGGAACGGTGCAGAGAATGCTTCTCGGATACTGCATTACGGACGAGAATTTCGGTGTTTCGATAGCGCTCGATGAGCGTCTCGACCCTTTTTATACCTACGGTGTGGCTTCTGTCGCGATACCGGGGTGGTCGCTCGGAACTCTCTGCGGAGCTATTCTCGGAGAGGTGCTTCCCGTGAGTCTGCTATCGGCGCTCGGAGTGAGCCTTTACGGAATGTTTATTTCGGTCTTTATTCCCGAATCGAGAAAGAACAAGATAGTGGCGGGGCTTGTTGCTATAAGCTTTGCCTTGAGCTATGCGGTCTCCGCGATACCGTGGTTTGACGGAATTTCGGATGGTGTGAAAATAATCGCGCTCACTGTCGTTATTTCTCTTGCGGCGGCGCTTATCTTCCCTGTAAAGGAGGAAAATAAGGATGTCGCATAACGTATATATCTATATTTTCGGAATGGCGTTGGTTACTTATCTCATAAGGGTTTTGCCCCTCACGCTTATCCGAAAGGAAATAAAAAATGTAACCGTGCGCTCTTTTCTCTACTATGTGCCTTATGTTACCCTCGCGGTAATGACATTCCCCGCGATACTTGACGCGACACAGTCTCCGATATCGGCTGTCGCGGCGCTTGTGGTGGCGATAGTACTTGCGTACTTCCGTCTCGGACTTTTCCCCGTGGCGGTATTAAGCTCGGTGACGGTATTCGTGCTTGAGCTGTTTATAAAGTAGGATGTTGACAATCCTCGCAAACTGTGGTAAAATGTATAAGTTATAAAGATTTTTGATTTAAAGGAGCTGTAAAAATGCATTGGTCGGAAGAAATTGCAGAAAAGCTTATTGAACGCAATCCGAATAAGGAAGAATATGTGTGTGCCGCGGGTGTAAGCCCCTCGGGCTCGGTTCACATCGGAAACTTCAGAGACCTCGCAACCCCTCTTTTCGTTGTGAAGGCTCTGCAGAGAAAAGGCAAGAAGGCAAGACTTATTATCTCGTGGGATGAGTATGACCGTTGCCGCAAGATTCCCGCGAATGTTCAGGCAGTGGTCGGCGACAGCTATGATAAATATATCGGCTGTCCCTATGTTGACATTCCCGACCCGTGGGGCTGTCACGAGAATTACGCAAAGCACTTTGAGGAGGAGTTCCTCAACGGAATAAAGCCCTTTGGTATCGAGCTTGACTGCCGTTATCAGGCAGAGATGTACCGCTCGGGTAAGTACACAAAGGATATTATCGAATCTCTGCAGAAGAGAGGCGAGATATTTGAGATACTCGACTCCTTCAAGACAAAGGAGACGGGAAAGAGCGAAGAAGAGCTTCGTGCCGAGCACGACGCCGAAAAGGCGGCTTATTATCCCGTGAGCATCTTCTGCCCCGAGTGTAAGACCGACTTCACAACTATAACCTCGCTCTCCGAGGACTGCACAGAGGCGGACTATGAGTGCCGTTGCGGTCATAAGGGACATTTTAATTTCCTTGAGAACTTCAACTGTAAGCTCGGCTGGAAGATAGATTGGCCTATGCGTTGGAGATACGAGCAGGTCGACTTTGAGCCGGGCGGAAAGGACCACGCCGCTCCCACAGGCTCGTACAACAACTCGAAGGTTATATCCAAGAAGATATTCAACCACGAGGCTCCTCTTTTCCAGGGATATGAGTTTATCGGTATCAAGGGTATGACGGGTAAGATGTCCAGCTCGTCGGGACTCAACCTCACTCCCGAAACGCTTCTCAAGATTTATCAGCCCGAGGTTCTGCTCTGGCTCTATTCCAAGACAGACCCCACACAGGCGTTTGATATATGCTTTGACGACGGAATCCTGCGTCAGTATTTCGAATACGACAAGACCTTGAACGAGGTCAGAGCGGGAACGGCTAACGAGTTCACCCAGACCGTTATATACAACACCGAGGTCGAAGGACGTCAGGTTGAAACCGTTCCGATGTCCTTGCTCGTTCAGCTTGGCTCTATCGTGAACTTCAACGTTCCGATGCTTGAGACTGTCTTCGAGAAGATAGGTACGCCCTATAAGTACGAGCAGTTTGCCGACAGACTTGAACGCGCGAAGTTCTGGCTTGAGCAGTGCTCTCCCGAGAGTATGAACAAGCTCCGCCGCGGACGCAACTGGGATGTGTTTGGCGGAATGGACGAGAACGAGAAGCGCGAGATTGAGCTGCTTCACGCATTCCTCTCGACAGACGGATATTCTCTTGACGAGCTTAACGCCGAGCTTTACGCTATCCCCAAGAGGGTTTACGGCGAGGGCTTTACAGACAAGGAAATGAAGGCTATTCAGGGAACCTTCTTCAAGAATGTATACAAGCTGCTTATCGACAGAGAAAAGGGACCGAGACTTTATCTGTTCCTCTATGCGATAAACAAGGCGGATTATATCGGTCTGCTTGATTTCTCCTACCCCGCAACCGAAGCGGAGCTTACTCCCGAGGAGGAGGTAGCCGAGGAGGTCGTAGAGGAGAGAGTTTACGGTGAGCCTGACCCTGTTGAGCCTATTAAGGAGGAGATAGATATCGACTTCTTCTCGAAGCTTGATTTGCGTGTTTGCAAGATAGAAAAGGCGGCGGAGATAAGAAAGTCGCACAGCTGTCTGAAGCTGACGCTCAATGACGGTATCGGACAGAGAGTTATCGTTTCGAGCATCAAGGGCGAATATAAGCCCGAGGAGCTTATCGGTAAGAAGATAATCGTCGTTGCTAACCTCAAACCCGCAAGATTCGCGGGTGTTACCAGCAACGGTATGCTCCTCGCGGGAACAAACAACGCCTGCGGCTGCAAGGTAATCTTCGTTGACGATATGATTCCCGAGGGAACACAGATAAAATAATAGAACGCGGAGGCGCGATTATGTGGGGAAACCTTTTGAGGAAAGGTTTCCCCACACCCTTTCCACACCTTTTTAAGCGGGGGAGGGGCTAACCGCCCGTATACGACCGAGACAATTGTCTGAGGATAATCCTGAAGCCGATTCGCATATGCGATTTTTGCGATAAAAATATTGCCTAAAAGCTTATATTTCGGTTGACAAAACAGAGTATAAAATGTTATAATAAAAGTAAGTATGCGGACAGACTGAAAAGCGCCGTGTGTGAGCTTTAAAATCCATTTGGAGGATGAATAAATGAATAACGGGCATACCGACATATTTGTCGCAAATGTCGAAAAAAATATAAAGAAAACAACCCGCGCGGCGATAATAACCGCCTGTGTTCTTGCCGCCCTTATGATAGCGCTTACCGTTGTTATAATAATAGATATCGTCGGACTTACGATAAAATATACCCTTGAGGCGGGTGAGGAGCTTCCGAGCGCGATGGCGCTTTCGGGGCGCTCCGACGCCAGATACGAGTTCGGAGATTACGACGGAGAGTTTACCACCCCCGGTGAGTACGAATTTTATATAGTGTCGGGCAGCCGACGCTACAAGGTCGAGCTTACCGTCGAGGATACAACGCCCCCAAGAGCCGAGCTTCTGCAGCTTTATGTCAACAAGGACGGACCTTTCCCCTCGGCTATCGACTTTTTCAAGGATGTGACCGACGCGTCGGAGGTTACCGCCAGATTCAAGAACGGTGTGAACCCCTCGGAGCTTGGTGACTATGTTGTACAGATAGAGCTTTGCGACGCGTATGATAACAAGAGAAACTATGAGACGAAAATGACACTTATAGTCGACACGGTTCCGCCCGTGATATCGGCGCCCTCCGCGATAACGGGATATCTCGGCGAGGCGGTGGCTTATCGCAAGGATATTGTCGTTACAGACAACTGCTTTGGCGAAATAAAGCTTGACGTGGACACCTCGAAGGTCAACCCCGACAAGGCGGGAAGCTACAAGGTAAAGTACACGGCGACCGATGCGGCGGGAAATTTCTCAACGCTTGAGCTGACCTTGACTATCGTTGCCGAGAAGGTGACATATGAGGCGCTTATGGAGCAGGTAGGTACACTTGCGGCACAGATTGGAATTTCCAAGAATATGACCAAGGAAGAGCAGGTCAAGCGGATATACGGATATGTCAACAGTCCAAATCTCTCGGCGTCGACGGCGAATATCAAGTTCTTTGACGAGTCGAATACCGACAGAAGCGATTGGATAAGAGAGGCGGCGCTCACCTTGAGAGCGGGTTCGGGTGACTGCTATTCGTATTTCGCGGTATCCAAGGCGTTCTTTGAGTATTTCGGAATTGAGAACAGAGATATTGAGCGCTCGAAGGGGGTTACCACGCAGAGCGGAACTCACTTCTGGAGTATGGTAAACATAGGAACGGCGGAGAATCCGCAATGGTATTATTACGACGCGACAAGACTGAAAATCCCGCACTCAAGCGGAAATGCCTGTCTCTTTACAGAGGCGCAGCTTATAGAGTATAATACCGATAAGCAACCCGGATTTTTGACCTATGACCACAAGGGCTACCCCGAGACTTCCACGAAAATTATAAACACAGGATATACTTGGTAATGAGAAAAAATATACTTCAATATCTTGAGGACAGCGCGGCGCGTCTGCCCGAGAAAACCGCATTTTCTGACGGTAAAGAGAATATAAGCTTTGGTGAGCTTGGGAGAGCATCAAGGGCGATAGGCAGCTATCTTGCCGCGAGAGGAATAAGGCGTGAGGCGGTCGCGGTCTTTATGGACAAGCACCCGAGGACGTTGGCGGCGTTCTTCGGAGCGATATACGCGGGTTGCTTTTACGTCTGCATTGATTCGGCTATGCCCGAGGAAAGAATAAAAACTATACTGAATAATGTTGGCGCGAGGGTTATAATATCCGATGCGAAAAATTATAAAAAGGCGGCTGCCTTGGGTGCCGAGTGGCTCCTCGAGTACGACGATATCGCGCAGACCGATATAGACGAGGCGCTTCTCGTGTCTATCCGCGCAAGGCAGATAGACACAGACCCGATATATGTTGTTTTTACTTCGGGCTCTACAGGTGTTCCGAAGGGAGTCGTGGCGTGTCACCGTTCGGTGATAGATTACACCGAGGCGCTCTGTGAGGCGCTTGAATTCTCGGAGGATACTGTTTTCGGAAACCAGACACCTCTCTATTTCGACGCGCCGCTCAAGGAGATAATGCCGACGCTCAAATACGGAGCTACGACATATTTTATTCCGAAATCGCTGTTTATGTTTCCCGTAAAGCTTGTGGAATATCTCAATACGCACAGAATAAACACGATATGCTGGGTTGTTTCGGCGCTCACGCAGATATCGGCGCTTGGCGCGTTTGAGGTATGCCGTCCCGAGCATTTGCGGCTCGTGGCGTTCGGAAGCGAGGTCTTTCCCGAAAAGGATTACAAGCTCTGGAGAGAGAATATCCCCGAGGCTACCTTCTATAACCTTTACGGTCCGACCGAGGCAACGGGTATGTCCTGCTATTGGTGTGCGGACAGAGAGCTGTCCGAGGGCGAGTCTATACCGATAGGAAAGCCCTTTAACAATACCGATGTGTTTCTGCTTGACGAGAGCGGTAAAGAGTCGGACGAGGGAGAGATATGTATTCGCGGTACCTGCATTACAATGGGGTACTATAAGAATCCCGAAAAGACGGCAGAGGTGTTCGTGCAGAACCCGCTCAACGGGGCGTACGGTGAGCTGATATACCGCACGGGAGATATCGGACGGAGAAACGAATATGGTGAGCTTGTTTTTGTTACGCGCAAGGATTCGCAGATAAAGCATATGGGACACCGTATCGAGCTTGGCGAGATAGAGGCTTCGGCACTGAAGTGCCGAAACGTCAGAAAGTCGTGCTGCGTTTACGATGCCGAGCATAAGAGGATAGCTCTTTCTACGAGGGAGATGCCGAGGCGGCGGAGCTGAAGCGAGAGCTTACTCTGCTTTTACCGAAATATATGCTTCCCGCGATATGCGAGAGGGTTCCCGCGATGCCGCTTACCGAGAATGGAAAAATAAACCGCCGCTCTTTGAAGGAACGCGCGGAAAACTACGACTGATTACGGAGAGAATTATGGAAAAGCTTATAGAAATTTTGCAGGAGCTTCACGATGACGTGGATTTTTATGCCGAGCAGGGACTTGTTGATGACGGTGTGCTTGATTCGCTCGACATCGTTGCTATAGTTACCGAAATAGATTCCGAGTTCGGAGTGAGAATTCCGCCCGAGGAGATAATTCCCGAGAATTTCAACTCGGCAGAGGCGCTCTGGGCGCTTATCTCGAAGCTCGACGAGGTATAAGATTTATTTTTGATATTGTAAAGTAAAAAACTATAAGGAGGAGAAAATAAAATGCTGTTTACATCATACGAATTTCTGGCGTTTCTGGCAGTTGTTTTTCTCCTCTATTATATTCTTCCGAAAAAGACGCAATGGGTGACATTGCTTGTCGCGAGTTATGTGTTTTATGCCCTTGCGGGGGTTGAATACCTTGCGTTTATTGCGGTGACTACCGTTTCGTCGTTTATCGCCACGATGCTTATGGGCAGAGTCAGCTCGAGGGAGAATCGCTATCTTGAGCAGAACAGGTCGGAGCTTTCAAAGGACGAGATAAAGGCGTATCGCGCGAAGGCAAAGGGGCGCAGATTTTTGATTCTGTGTCTCGCGCTTCTTCTTAACTTCGGAATACTCGCGGTGTTGAAATACACGGCGTTTGCGGTGGTGAACGTCAATTCGTGGCTTCACGCCTTTGGAGCGGAGACAGAGTTGACTATCCCCTCGCTCCTGCTTCCGCTCGGAATATCCTTCTATACATTCCAGACAATGGGATATCTGATAGATGCCTACCGCGGAAAGGCGGAGATAGAGAGGAACCCATTCAAACTTGCGCTTTTTGTGTCGTTTTTCCCACAGCTCATACAAGGTCCTATCTCAAGATTCAAGGATTTGGGCGCACAGCTCACCGCTCCTCACGCCTTTGCGAGAAAGAATTTTACATACGGAATTCAGAGGATTATCTGGGGATATTTCAAGAAGTTGGTTGTGGCGGACAGGGTGCTTGTTGCCATAAACGCTATGATAGAGGCTCCCGAGGAGTTCAAGGGCTTTTATGTATTTCTGCTCATAATCCTTTATTCGGTGCAGATATACGCCGATTTCACGGGAGGTATCGACATTACCATCGGTATTGCCGAGGCGCTCGGTATCAGACTTACCGAAAACTTCAACCGTCCTTTCTCCTCTCGCTCGACCAAGGAATACTGGAACCGTTGGCACATCACTATGGGCTCTTGGTTTACAGACTACATATTCTATCCGCTCTCTGTCTGCCGTCCTATGGCGAAGCTGACCAAGGGCTGCCGAAAGATTTTCGGAAAGAATATCGGCAAGAGAATACCTGTTTATCTCGCGACGGTAATTACTTGGTTCCTGACAGGCTTGTGGCACGGCGCGGGTTGGAACTTTATAGTGTGGGGACTGCTCAACTGTCTTGTAATACTCGTCTCGCGAGAGCTTGAACCGCTTTACGCAAAATTCGAGAACAAATTCCCGAGGCTTCACGCCTCCTACGCTTACGGCGTATTCATGTCGGTCAGAACCTTTCTGCTTATGGGACTTATCCGTTCGCTCGACTGCTACAGAGATGTCCCGCTTACATTCAGAATGTGGGGCAGTATGTTCACAAGCTTTAATCTCCCCGAGGTATTCGGAGGAGGAATAGAGGCACTCGGTCTCGGTCTTGCCGACTATATAATAATCGCCCTCGGCTGTGTCGTTATGTTTGCGGTCAGCAAGGCGGGCAAGGAGAGAAGCGTGAGGGAGCAGCTTTATGACCGTCCCGTGCTTTCGTGGCTCTGCTTCGGCGCACTCTTTATTGCGATAATACTGTTCGGCGCTTACAGCGTCGGATATGACGCAAGTCAGTTTATTTATAATCAGTTCTGACGGAGGTGAGAGCGTATATGAAAAAAAGAATAATCATATCGGTAGCGGCGCTTCTTGTCATATGCGTTCTGTTATCACTTTTGCAGATGCTTGTGATGCCGAAATATACCGATAACAAGGAGGGGGCGCTCGTTTCGGAATACTACGATGAGGCGGGTGACCACGACCTCATTTTCGTGGGAGACTGCGAGGTATACGAGAGCTTCGTTCCCGCATATCTCTGGGAAAAATACGGAATAAGCTCATATGTAAGAGGCAGCGCTCAACAGCTTGTGTGGCAGTCATATTATCTGCTTGAGGAAACCTTGAGATACGAGACGCCGAAGGCGGTGGTCTTCAATGTTATGGCACTCAAATACGGAGAGCCGCAAAGAGAGGCGTACAACAGAATGACGCTTGACGGTATGCGGTGGTCGACCTCAAAGGTAGGCGCGATAAGAGCCTCGATGACCGAGGAGGAGAGCTTCGTTGAGTATGTTTTCCCGCTCTTGCGCTTCCATTCGAGGATAACCGAGTTGACGCCCGACGATTTCAGGTACGCATTCCGCGACAACAAGGTGTCACACAGCGGATATCTTATGCAGACGGGAGTCAAACCGCAGACGGATTTTTCCGAGGGGCGCGCCGAGGTCGATTACACCATAGACGAAAACGCGTGGAAATACCTCGATATGATGCGTGAGCTTTGTGACGATAAGGGAATAGAGCTGATACTCGTCAAGGCGCCGACAAATTCGTGGATGTACTGGTGGCACGACGAGTGGGAGGCACAGGTCGACAGTTATGCCGAGCGCCACGGCTTGTCATATTACAATTTTATTCCCCTCGCTGACGAGATGGGAATTGACTGGTCTACCGACACATACGATGCGGGAGCGCATCTGAATGTATACGGTGCCGAGAAGCTGACCGAGTATTTCGGGCAGATACTCACCGAGAAGCACGGACTTGCCGACAGAAGCGCCGAGGCGGAACTTGCCAAGTCTTGGGACGCGCGGCTTGAGAAATATTACGAGGAAAGAAATAAATAAAACGGAGGATAGATAAATGAAGAAATTTTTGGCTTTACTGCTTTGCCTTATGATGGCGTTTTGCCTTGTGGCTTGTGAGAATAAGAAGAACAATAATAACAACGATGACGATGACGGTGAGGGTGGCGGAGCTTCGAAAAAAAGCTCGGTGAGCTTCTATGTAAATTACAACTCGGTGAAGATAGAGCTTGGTGCTGACGCGAAGGCGGTTCTCTCGGCGCTCGGAACACCCAAGAGAACAGATGACCAAGGAGAATGCGGCGGACTGGGAAGGGTTACCAAGTATGTTTACGCATCGCTGGAGCTTTTTACACTTAACAACGGAAAGACCGAAACTGTGGATGGTATAAAACTTTTAGATGACGCGGTAAAATGCCCCGAGGGTGTTGGTATCGGCTCGGCGTCTGCTGACGTGCTTAAGGCGTGTGGTTCGAATCCGACAAATAAGAGTGACACGGGTATTACCTATACCTCCGGCAGCAAGAATCTTATATTCTCGCTCCGAGACGGTGCCGTATCCGGAATTGAGTACAAGGTTATAAGCACTAAAAAGTAATCATAATAAAACAAAGGGACTGAACCGATATCGGTTCAGTCCCTTTATATTTTCAATTAAGTGTTTTTGACTGCTTTTGATTTGTTTACGGTTACGATATATCCGTTTTCGTTGTCGCCGCTTATCTCATATGTGTACTTCGAGGGAACCTGAATCTCACCCGCGTCATCAGCCGTGGTGTAATATACCTCATAGGCCTTTGAGTCACCGCCCTTTATCGCGAGAGGGGTGCCGAAATTGTAGCTTTCGCGGAGCAGGTCGATATATTCCTCAAGACAAAGCTCGTTGTTGTAAATATAAGTAGCGTGAGCGATTCCGACATATCTGAAGACGTAAGAGAAATCCGAAACGCCTGTAATCGAGGCAAAGTCCTTACCCGCGTTCTTTCCTGTATCGGAAGCGGGGATATTGTCGGGATACCTTACGATAAAGCCGTATTTGTGAGCGTTCTCGTAGAGCCAATTGTATTTTCCGTTAAGGCTCTTGTCGTTGATATACACCCAAGCATCGCCGTCCTGAAGCTCAAAAGAGAGTCCTGTGTGGAAGTCGCTATATCCCGCGGGAAGCGCCTCGTTAGGATTGTTTTCGTGCTTTGCAGCCTGATCCTCAAAGGAACGGTATGCTTCTCTGACGACTACGTTGGCATCAGGTATTGCCGCATAGGTTGCGGTCATAAGCTCATTGAATGCCGAAAGCGCTGTGGGATTGACCTTCAGACTTCCGTCACGCAGTCCGTATATGCGGTTTGTAGTGGGGAAGGATACAACCTCGGGATTATCCTCAAAGATGTATTCATTCTCCGCGTTTACAAGCACAAGGCTTCCCGAATGAAGCTGACTCTCCTCAACCTCGAGGGCAACATAACCTGCGTTTGTGCCGCCGTCTCCGCCTTCGCCGCCCACGTCTTCAGCGGCAGCCTTTTTGTTCTTTATAAAAGCAACGCCTTGAGTTATCAGAAGAACCGACAGCAAAACGGCTATCAGAATTATCGTTGCGTAAATAAGCATTACGGTTGTTTTTTTCTTGTTCTGACGCTCTACCGAGCCGCCTTCGAGAGAATCGAAGATCTTTTTCATCGTGCATCCTCCTGCTTTAATAATAGGTTATAGGTAAGAGTTAAGAGTGAAGAGGTAAGGAAGAAAAATTCCTGCGAGAATTTTTCAACCAAACTTATTCACTATTACTTTTTACTTCTTACTTGCCCTTATTCCGCGTCCTTGATGGAGAAGTCCATACGGCCCTTCTTGTCAAGTCCGATATATTTTACCTTTACAACATCGCCAAGCTTAAGAACGTCCTCAACCTTGTCGATTCTTGTCTTTGCTATCTTGGAGATGTGAACCATACCCTCTTTTCCGGGAGCGTACTCAACGAAGCATCCGAACTCCTTGATTCCCGTAACGGTACCTGTGTAAACCGCTCCGACCTCGGGCTCGAATACGATAGCGTCTATCATAGCTTTAGCTATAGCAGCGCTCTCGCCGTTGATTGCCGCGATGCAGATGGTTCCGTCATCGTCGATATCAACTTTAGCACCTGACTCCGCAACTATCTTCTGGATAACAGAGCCGCCCTTACCGATAACCTCACGAATCTTGTCGGGGTCTATCTTGAAGCTTGTCATCTTGGGAGCGTATTTGGATACCTCTGCTCTGGGAGCCTCGATAGCCTTGAGGATAACCTCGTCGATTATATAATCGCGTCCGACGTGAGTCTGCGCGAGAGCTGCCTTGATTATCTCGGGTGTAAGTCCGTCTATCTTAAGGTCCATCTGGATAGAGGTGATACCCTTGTGAGTACCCGCTACCTTGAAGTCCATATCTCCGTAAAAGTCCTCAAGTCCCTGAATGTCGAGCATTGTATCCCAGCTTCCGTCCTCTGCTGTGATAAGTCCGCAGGAGATACCCGCAACGGGAGCCTTTATCGGAACACCCGCATCCATAA
>JAFTHJ010000180.1 GCA_017457465.1 Clostridia bacterium
AAACGAGCAGGCTGTTATTAACGGTGTAAATGCAGAGCTTGGTGCAACGGTAACGACTATCGCAGAGGCACGTGCAGTGCTTGAAGATAATCGTTATGCAAGATTGCAGCATTTGATTGATACGAAATTTACAGATACTCAGATTCTCACTCTGCTCGATTGCTTTGAAAGACGTAATGATACAGATATTAGAAGTATGGTTACTGACAACGCTGACGTACCGACAATATTTGAATATGTTTTGGCTATTCTTTGGTACAAGGTTAGTGAACGTCAAGGCAAAATATTAGACTATATGAAACTGTCGCTTGATGCAGATTTGCTTCCTAAGACACACGCTGCGGGCGGTGAAGCAGATATAGTTTACGAGTATGAGGCAACGGAACATTATCCCTCTCATACCTTGTTGATTGAGGCAACACTTGCAGACAGCACCAATCAGCGTAGGATGGAAATGGAACCTGTATCAAGACACTTAGGACAGCATCTGATCCGCACAAGAAATATGGATTCTTATTGCGTATTTGCTACTAACTTCTTGAATATCAATGTTATTTCCGACTTTAGAAGCAGAAAAACTACGCCGTACTACGATTCGCAAGATTACACTCAGTATGTTGAGGGACTGAAGATTATTCCTTTGGAAACATCGGAGCTTAATAGAATTGTTCAAGTTAATAAAACTTATAAGGAACTATATCCGATTTTCGAGGAGGCGTTTAATTCGGCACTCCCACCTCATATGTGGTATGATAACTGTATAAAAAATTCGATTTAATTTGCAAAGCAGGTGATTATATGTCAAAAGGATTAGTTTACATACTTACCAATCCTTGTCTTGATGGATGGGTAAAAATCGGTATGACTGAGCGTGACGACATCGAAAGAAGATTGCAGGAATTGAACTCTCCTACAAATATTCCTCTTTCCTATCGTTGTTATGCTGTTTATGAGGTAGAAACTCCTCTTGAAGTTGAAAGACGCATTCACAGTATTATTGATAGAATTGATGATTCTTTGCACGCCAGAGAGCAGCTTGATAATGGCAGAATTAGAGAACGTGAATTTTTCAAAATATCTCCCGAAACTGCATACGGAATTTTTAAGGATATTGCAAGTTTGCGTGGAGATACAGATAGCTTAAAGTTATACACACCTACTTTGGCACAAGCACAAGAGCAGGAATTGGCTGAAAGCAGAACTAAGCGTTCAAGCAACAATTCGTTTGCATTATTAAACATTGAAGTAGGAGAAGAAATCACTTTCTTATATGATGATACCATTTCAGCCAAGGTGTTAAACAATAAAAATCTTATTGAATATAAGGGTGAAAAATATTCTGTTACAAGATTGGCTTGTAAAATTCTTATCGAAAACTTCGGTTGGGCAGAAAACCTTCACGTTAACGGTTGGAAATATTTTACCAAGAACGGTATAACTTTGAGTGATCTTAGAGCTGTTATTGAAAGTAGCTCTGACGACGAGGAATAAAATATATTTAATCAGACACTCCATATAGTTGTTATCAAGTATGAAAATATAGGAATAATATGAATATATACTATGTAACAAATAAAAAGCCTTTATCACATAATCAAAAAGGAAAAAATGAAAAATACAAAGAAGCATTTAGAAACGAATTTGCTACTTCTTATGCACATTTGTATACAGGGCTTCCTATAAAAGACAAAACATTGCAATCTAATATTGTTTACATACACCAATTACGACAAGGTTGTATTCCAGATGTGGATAATTTGAGCAAGCCTATTGTAGATGCATTTACTGGTATAATGTACGAAGATGATAAACAGATAATTAGAAGATCTGCAAACATTATTGAATTAAAAGATTTCGATTTTGTTGCCGTTGATGCTACAAATATGCCCGCAGAAATACTTAATGCGTTTGAAGATTATTATGAAAACAAGGAAAACAATATTATATATTTTGAAGTTGGTGAGTTTGATGCTTCACAAATAAAAATAGGAGAGCTGTGATTATGAGATTAGGAATGAATGAAATAAAAGACGGTATCTATCAAGCCGCTCTTAATAGAACAATGCGTCAACTTCATCGTGAGGGATTTCAAGTAAACCCCGATTATTATTTTGAAAATGCTCAACTCCATGTGGATTTGTTTGCGCATAACGAGGTAGAAAAACGCATTTACGAATTCAAATTTGGTAGAAATCGAATACAACGAAATCAACTTTTTAGATTACAAGATTTTGCAAAACATATAGGAGCAAAGCTCTATGTGATTTATCTTGAAATGCCACAATCAAAAGAGATTATATTCGATGGTATAGAAGGAATTCTTTACAAAAATTTAAGTGAATATCCTCCGCAGGAGATATGTGAGCTATCAACACATTTCTATATTAGAGAGGTTGATAATGTAGACATTTCTTCTATTGATCTCAGCAATGAATTGGTGAATTTAAGTGGTAGTGCGAGGCTAATTGTAGAGTTACAATTTGGCTCACGTAGTGATCGACGAAACGGTGATGGCTTTGAAGAAACTGTTGAATTTGACTTTACATTTAGATTAAAATTGGATGTTGCTGAACGCTCCATTATGCACTCATACTATAAGTTTGACACAAGTTGGTATTATGATGATAATTAAAATTATTGTGGCAACATTATGGCAACAAAAAATCTGATAGCCAATGGGTTATGGATAATACGAATAACTAAAATAATCTTAGCTAAATTATCTAAACGAAATTGTTTAGGCTAAGAAAGTTAGGAGCGAGTGGGAATAATATCAAATAAACATAGCGGCAGGAATGCTAATGCTTCTTGCCGCTGTTTTCATAGAATTCGGAAAGGAAAGTTATGTATTCACGCGTTTACGTAGAGATAACAAACATCTGCAATATGAATTGCTCGTTTTGTCACGGGCATTCGCGTGAGCCGAGGAGAATGACGAGAGAGGAATTTTCGCTCGTGCTCGATAAGCTCACAGAGCATACGAATTACATATATTACCACCTTATGGGTGAGCCGCTGACTCACCCCGAGCTGCCATCATTTTTGCAAATGGCGCGTGAGCGGGGATTTCGTTCTATCATAACGACCAACGGAACTCTGCTGGGTAAGCGCGGAGAGGAGCTTATTCGCTCGGGACTTCACAAGGTAAATCTGTCTCTGCACAGCTTTGAGTACGGCTCTGACGAGAACTTCGAAGCCTACATAAAAAGCACGGCGGATTTTGCGGACGCCGCGACTGATGCGGGTGTGATAGTGGTATTCAGGCTTTGGAACAAAGGATATGACGACGGCAGAAACGATAGGATACTTAAGATTTTGCGCTCCAGACTCGGAGGTGACTGGTTAGAAAACGCCAGAGGAATAAGGATACGCGACAGGCTCTATCTTGAGTGGGGAGAGCGCTTCGGGTGGCCCGACAGAGAGGCGCCTGTGCAGGGAGACGAGGTTTTCTGCTACGGTATGCGTGACCATTTCGGCATACTTTGCGACGGCTCGGTGGTTCCCTGCTGTCTTGACAGTGACGGAGTGATAACGCTTGGAAACATTTTTACCGACGATATCGGTGAGATACTCTCATCCGACCGCGCGACAGCCATAAAGCAGGGCTTTGAGCGGCGCCACGCCGCCGAGGAGCTATGCCGCAGATGCGCTTACGCGCAGAGATTTGTATAAATATAATAAAAAACAAGCCCTACGCAAATTGTGCGTAGGGCTTGGCTGTTTTTATAAATCAAGCAAAGCTTTTTTAGCCTTTTCATATCCTTGGTCTGCCGCCTTTTGCCACCATTCCGCTACTTGGGCTTGGTTCTTTGTTACACCGTTACCATAATAATAGCAGTTGTCAAGAGCAGAAGACCTTTATTTTTCTATCCCGCGCTTTGCCTTTTATTACTTGTCAAAAGCACTTGAATTCTTTTGATATATGTGGTATAATGAATAGAATTACAAATCTGGCGTGATGCGAAAAGTATCGCGTGAGCTCAAAAAACTGCCTTTGGCGGACAAGGAGAAAAATAATGGACAACAAAAACAAAGAATTCAAGCCCTATATTCCCGCAGAAAAGATTACCCCCGAGTTTACTGTAACCTCGATAATTATGGGTGTTCTCCTCGCGATAATATTCGGCGCGGCAAACGCTTATCTCGGTCTGCGAGTGGGTATGACGGTATCGGCATCTATCCCCGCCGCGGTTATCGCAATGGGCGTCATTCGAGTTATAATGAAGAAAAACTCGATACTTGAGAGCAACATAGTGCAGACTATCGGCTCTGCGGGTGAATCGCTCGCGGCTGGCGCTATATTCACTCTCCCAACCCTCTTTCTATGGGCATCAGAGGGACTTATGGAGAAGCCCAATCTGCTTGAAATAACGCTCATCGCGCTTCTCGGCGGTCTGCTCGGAGTATTCTTTATGGTACCACTCCGCAATGCGCTTATCGTCAAGGAGCACGGCACTCTTCCCTATCCCGAGGGCACGGCTTGTGCCGAGGTTCTTCTCGCGGGTGAAGAGGGCGGAGCCAACGCCTCTACCGTTTTCGCGGGTATGGGCTTTGCTGCGGCGTTCAAGTTTATAATCGACGGTATCAAGGCGGTACCGGGTGAGGTATCACTCAAAATCAAGGGCTTTTCGGGTGAGATAGGCACACAGATTTATCCCGCGGTAATGAGCGTCGGTTACATCTGCGGACCTCGCATATCCTCGTATATGTTTGCGGGTGGAGTCTTGAGTTGGCTCGTTCTCATTCCTCTTATAGTTCTTTTCGGCGGAAGCATCATTATGTACCCCGAAGCTACAAAGACTATAGGTGAGCTCTTCGAATCGGGCGGAGCGAGTGCCATCTGGAGCTCCTATATCCGTTACATAGGCGCGGGTGCCCTTGCGGCAGGCGGAATTATCAGCCTTATCAAATCGCTTCCCCTCATTATCCGCACATTCGGCGGCGCTATGAAGGGTATGGCTTCCTCTACTACTATCGCCCCAGAGAGAACCTCGAAGGACATCAATATGAAGTTTGTTCTGGTTGCTATCGCAACGCTCACACTTGCGGTATGGCTTGTTCCCGCGGTTCCCGTATCTTTCCTCGGAGCTATTATCGTAGTAGTTTTCGGCTTCTTCTTCGCAACCGTCTCCTCTCGAATGGTCGGACTTGTGGGAAGCAGCAACAACCCCGTATCGGGAATGGCAATAGCGACTCTCCTTATCGCAACTCTCATCCTTAAATTCACAGGCTCGACAGGCGCCGCGGGAATGAAAGCGGCTATCGCTATCGGCTCGATAATCTGTATCGTAGCCGCAATATCGGGAGACACCTCGCAGGACCTCAAGACGGGTTATATACTCGGCGCGACTCCCAAAAAGCAGCAGATAGGCGAGATAATCGGTGTTTGCGCGGCGGCTCTCGCTATCGGCGGAACACTCTATCTGCTTGACAGCGCGTGGGGCTTTGGCTCACAGGAGCTTGCGGCTCCACAGGCAACCCTTATGAAAATGATAGTCGAGGGTGTTATGAACGCCGAGCTTCCCTGGAATCTCGTATTCATTGGAGCGGCTATCGCCGTCGTCGTTGAGATTATCGGCATACCCGTTCTTCCCTTCGCCATAGGAATCTATCTCCCCGTTCACCTCAATGCTTGTATTATGGTAGGCGGTCTTGTCCGTCTTGTGTTCGACAAGATGAAGTGTTCCGAGGATAAGAGGAAAAAGGCAACCGAGAACGGAATACTCTTCTGCTCGGGAATGATTGCGGGCGAGGGACTCGTTAGTATTCTGCTTGCAATCTTTGCGATATTCGGGCTCGACAAGTTCATTGACCTCTCAGGCAAGCTTGGTCTGCCCCCCGTAGTCTCCTCGATAGGAAGCATCATAGTCTTTGGACTTATAATCCTCAGTCTCCTGAAATTCTCTATCTGGAAAAAGAATAAAAAGGACGATATCAAATGAAAAAGAAGTTAGCCGAAAATTATCTTGAAAAAACTCCATTTCGCGCAGAGCATATAAAATGGTCTGCGGACGAGGACGGAAAGGTCACTCTCGACATTGAAAACAAAGGGCTTTTCAACAGAATTGCGCAAAAGCTCTTCGGAAAGCCCCGCATATCTCACATACATCTCGATGCTATCGGAAGCTTCGTATGGCCGCTGATTGACGGTGAGCGGACTATTATGGATATCGGCGAGATAGTCGAGCGAGAGCTTGGCGAGCGAGCGCACCCCACATACGAGCGTCTCGCGAAATTCTTTCAGATTCTTGACAGCTACGGATTTGTTAAGTGGAAGGATAATTGAATATAAAAAGCCTTACGCAACTTCTCGGTTGTCCTTAACGGAGAATTGTAGGCACTGATTTCGGCAGAGAACTTGCTTTCTCTGCCGATTTGTGATATAATGG
>JAFTHJ010000181.1 GCA_017457465.1 Clostridia bacterium
CCGATGATGGTTCGTGATTTCCAGAGTGTTGTTGGAATTGAGGCGAGAGAGCAGTTTGTTGATATGACGGGACATCTTCCCACATCTATAGTTGCTTGTGTTGGCGGCGGCTCAAACGCTGCGGGACTTTTCGCGGGATTTTTGAATGACCCCGTTGAGATATACGGAATAGAGCCTTTAGGCAGAGGCCCGAAGCTCGGTGACCACGCGGCAAGTCTTAAATACGGTACCGAGGGTGTTATGCACGGCTTTAACAGCATAATGCTCAAGGACGAGAACGGTGAACCGGCGCCCGTTTATTCGGTAGCGAGCGGACTTGACTATCCCTCATCGGGCCCCGAACACGCTTTTCTGCGTGACCTCGGCAGAGTTAAATACGATGTTATCGACGATGAGGAGACGATAGACGCATTTTTCAAGCTTTCAAGACTTGAGGGTATTATACCCGCGATAGAAAGCTCACACGCCGTTGCTTACGGTATAAAACTCGCGCAGAGAATGGACCACGGCTCTGTCCTCATCAACCTTTCTGGCAGAGGCGACAAGGATATGGACTATATCATCGAGCATTAAGGAATAAGATAAGGACGCGATTGCGCGAGGGGGACTTTTTGAGAAAAGTCCCCCTCGCGCTCCCTTCAAAAACTTTAAAAAATGGTTTTGTTTTTCGATTTATTATGTAATTTTGATTTTGGGTTTGTTCAGGCTCCCCCAGCGTTGTCATTCTCGAGCGAAGCGAAGAATCTCGATGGGGAGGCACCGCAAAACTCTGTCGGAGAGGAATGTTTGAGTTAAAAATTAAAGCTCGCTATCTTGATTTTCATTGTAATATGTGATATACTAAATAGTAATAAAAACGATGACGAATTATATAGAGGTAAAATTATGGCAAAACACAGACAGGGAAGAATAAATGACGAGATGCAGAAAGAACTTGCGGAGATACTCCGTGAGGTCAAGGACCCTAGGGTAAGCGGCGCTTTTATAAGTGTGACGGGGGTTGACGCAACGCCCGACCTCAAATACGCGAAGGTATACTATTCGGTGCTTACGGGCGACAAAAAGGAAATTGCCAAGGGGCTGAAATCCTCTGCGGGATACATCAGAGGTCAGCTTGCGCGTAGAATGAATCTCCGTATGACTCCCGAGCTTTCCTTCTATGAGGACAACTCAATTGCTTACGGAGCGCACATTTCGAAGATACTCTCGGGAATTGAGATATCCGAGCCCGATGAGGACGAGAACGACAGTTCGGAGGACTGATATGTCACTTATTACCGAGTTTAAGAGTCTGACCTTTGACGAGCTTTGCGATAGGCTGTGTGAGAATAAAAATACGCTTATAATATACCACGCGCGTCCCGATGCTGATGCGATAGGCTCTGCGTTTGCTCTGCGTGAGCTATTACTTGCTATGGGAATACCTGCGATATGCGCCTGTGCCGATGAGGTTCCCGAGCGGCTTTCCTTTATGACCGAGGATACACAGGGAAGTGTTGTGCTTGAGGAGGGATTTTCACTCGGTCACGAAAGGGTGATAAGCGTTGATTCGGCATCTCCGCAACAGCTTGGTGTGCTTTTTGACAGACTTCACAAGGACATAGACATAATGATAGACCATCACGGGGCGGGAACACCATATGCCGATAATTATATCCGTCCCACCGCGGCGGCGACTGCGGAGATAATCTTCGATGTGGCAAAGCGTCTGCTTACGGACGGTAAGATAGAATGTATATCCGATAAGGTTTACGGTTGTATTTACACGGCGATAAGCTCGGACACGGGTTGCTTCAAGTATTCGAATGTGACACCTGAAACGCACAGATATGCGGCAGAGCTTGTGGCGGCGGGAGTAGACACAGCGGATATAAATCACCGTCTTTTTGAGTCCAAGACGCTCAAGCAGATAAAGGCGGAGGGCGAAGCGGCAAGGCGGCTTTCGGTTTACGAGGGTGGCAGGGTAGCATCTGTTACTTTCCCGTATTCCTCGAAGTTTTCTATGGCGCTTAAGGACGAAAATCTTGAAACGATAATTGAAATTCCGCGTTCTCTTGCGGGTGTTGAGGTGGCTTTTGCCGTGAGACAACCCGAGGACAGAGGATTTTTCAGAGTGTCAATGCGCTCTAACGGCGCATTTAACGTCTCCGAGGTTTGCACCGTCTTCGGCGGCGGCGGACACGCCAGAGCTGCGGGGTGTTCACTCGAGGCAGGTAGCATTGAGGAAGCCGAGAAGCTCGTATTTATGGAAATATTAAAGAGATTGTAAGTGAGATATGAGATGCGTTTATGCGAGGGAAACTTTTTGGAAAAAACATGGCTACGCCATATCAAGTTTGATTTGTCGGCTAAACGCCTCCATTTTTGGCGGAAACGCCAAAAAACATCAAACATTGGTCCCCCTCGCGCTCCTTTCAAAAACCTTTAAACTGGTATAAGCTAACCCATTTCGTTCTGTTTGATTTTTCGTTCAAGGACAGTTGGGACGCCTGTCCCTACAAGGTAATAATTTAAAACCTTATAGATATGAAAATATATTTGTGCCTTTTTCCCATAAACACAAAAAGCCCGTGCGTTCAATGAACGCACGGGCAAATTGTTGATTTTGTTATCAATCGATTAGATACCAAGTCCCATAAGGTCGTTAAGACCGTAAGTTTCGTTTACGTTATCTCCACCGACCTCGCCCTCAGCAGCGCCGGAAATGGTGATGATATCAGCTATGTTATAAACATAGGTCTCGATTGAAGGAGTAACATATTTTTTCATATCTAATTATCCTACCTTTCTATAAAATCATCATTCCGTTACTGAACATTGGTGGGGTTCGGTTCACAGTCTGTGTGAACTCCTGAAACAAATGTCTCACGGTAGGTTGTGCCGTAGGTCTTAACGCCATTTTCATCCTCAGTGAAGGGAGTTATATCAATCATAAAGTCCTTCTGTGCAACAGAGTAGAGATCCTTGATAGTGAAGAGAATGAACCACTCTCCGTCAGGAGCCACTGCGTTATCCAAACCATACTGCTTTATTTCTTTGTAAGCCTTAGCTGCGTAAATTTCTACTTCGTTACCCTCAGAGATAACTGCAGTATTTCCATGGCGATAACGAATCTTTACCTTGAAGCCTGCCTTAGCGTAGTCAAGGCTGTCGATTGTAGCAACGAATCTTACAGAGAACTTGCTGTCAACAATATCGCTGTACTGTCTGCCGAGATAGTTAGCACCTGCATTAGCATTTGTGGGCTGTGCATCACCGCCGAGGATGAGCATATCACGCGTGCTCAGAGCAACAGAGAGCTCCTGAGCCTGATAACCGTAGTAGAGGTTGCTTTCTGCGGTGCTATCAGTTACATCTCTCGCGCTTCTGTGAACATTTACTGCGATACGAACATACTGAGCCTGAACACCGTCAAGCTTCATCATCATAACATAAGATTTAGCTGTGGCTGTTGCACTCATATCTACGGTAGCATTTTGGTTGTCTGCTCCGAGGAGGTCGGCGGTAATTCTGTAGGGAACGAAAACATTATTTTGCCAAGGCTTTCCGTTCGCAGTGGTGTTCATAGACTTGTGATAATCCCAGTCCCAATAGGTGTGGAGAGTCCAGTTTTCACCGTCGTTGGAAACATAAATGTCTGCGGACTGAATACAGGTTCTCATATTGTTATCCTTACCGATATCCATTATGCCGAGATAGTTAACTGTCTTGGTTTCGCCAAAATTGTAAGTAAGGAGCGAGGTATAAACCTTACCACTTGCTGTATCGGGGGTAGCGGAGTATGCATCTCCCGCGACATTGTAGTAAACGCCTTCCTGAATCCACTCGCAAGCACCCTTGGCTTTGCCGCCAACTGATACATTACCGGTTGTCCAGATGCCATCGCTTACTGCTTCGATCGGGCGCTTAGCTGTTTTTGCGCCGATAAGAGAAATTCCGTTCTCTATGTTGGCAAGTCTAGTCTTCTGTGCATCACTCAGGAGATAAGGCGTGGGGTCGGCTTTGTAGTTGGTATCGGTGTAATTGATAAAGTCGCCCGAGGATGTGAGACCCTCAGCGAGGTTTTCACCCAAATTCCTGTAAGAATATGTTGTGCCGTCCTCATTTACGGCAAGGGTCTTATACTGGTTTTGGGTGAGGTACTCAACCTCATTAACTCCGCTGTTTTCAGCAGAACCTAGAGGGCGAGCAAATGTTCCTTTGGCAGGTGCCGCAAACGACGGTATGATCATTACCGATGCAAGCATAACCAGCACGAGGGTAAATGCTAATACTTTTTTCATATTTTCCTCCTTAAAGTTCGCCGCGAAAGTATTGACCGCGGTTTTTTTGTTCAATAATATTGATACTTTCAGATAAAAGTTCATCTTAATTATAAATTATTGCCAATATTCAAACAAGAAAGAAAACTCGGTTAAAATATAAAAAATCAACGATGTTTGTAAAAAATCATATATTTTGTTCTTCTATGTGTCAAAAACTGCCCAAGTTGCGCCGATTTCGTCTCTCGTCTCCCGCATTTGAGGCGCAACTGTGTGAATGAAAATAAAAAAGCCTTCTCCTGTGGGAGAAGGTGACCACGGTAGTGGTGGATGAGGAGTAATCTTATCTTTGCGACACCTCATCCGTCAGCCTTACGGCTGCCACCTTCCCCCGCTGGGGAAGGCTTGGCTTTAAATATCACCTTGCGGTTGGGGTGTAAATATGCGAATAAGTATTGCAAACAATCCCATTTTTTTCATCTACTGCCGAAGCATTTCCTGAAATTTCCCGCACGGTGTGTCGTGAACTTACGAAGCTTTGTGACAAGGTGTGACCGACTTTTCCAAATTGCGCCTATAGGCGGAAAACATTTTGTTCTTTTTTTCGTATAAAACTTATTATTTGGTTGACTGAAACTTAAAAAAATGGTATAATATGTTATCAAAACGTGTTAAGGAAGTGCAACCAAATGAGGATGAAAAAGACGGCTGTTATAATAGTTCTGCTTATGGCGCTGATGCTCTGCTTCGGAGTGTCTGTCGGTGCGGCAGATCCCGATTACTATGCCCAAAACGTGGCGGAGATAACCGACAAATATGACAAGCTTGAGAGCTTGATGAACGAATACGCCGACACCGCGATAAACTCGGAGATTACGCCGTACGCGAGTGCTATCACTCTGCTTCGCGGTGACTCGCGGATTAACACCGAGGACCTTACGGACGAAATATATATGTATTACGTCAAGGGACGCGTGGCGGGTAAGTGCGCTTGGGTGTACGTCAGCTATTCACCCTCGCTCGGTGAGGACGATCTTGTCGAGGTCGAGACAAAATATAAGGACATCCTCAACTCAATAAGGGGTAACTCGGATATTTCCGACCTTGAGGAAAAGGAGAGCGTGTATCCTCTTAATATAATGAAAGAAATATACGTTCAGCGTATAGGTATGCTATATGACTCTACAGACTCCCAGCAGATAGCTCTCCTTGCGTATTCATACGAGCTGAAGATTAACGAGATATCGGAGTTTGACGAAACCGAGTTTGAGACAATATACAACAGGGCAAAAACGGATATAGAGATACAGCGCGCCAGAGAATTGGCGCAAGAGAGCTTTACTTCCTTATATGACGGAATATACGGTGACGGCGCGTATGCGCAAAATACCACGACCGACAAAACTATCCTTTCCTTTGTACACGCGATAGGAGAATCGGCATCGGTGAGTGAATTCAACGCCGACCTTAAGGATGCGGCGAACTCACTTCTCGCGGCTCTCTTTGAGGGCAGGGACGGCGAATATTCACAGGCGCTTCTTACCGCTCTCACAAATTCGGTGGCCGATACGGTCACTGCCGCTGACGCATGGGGGGAGATAGCCGACGACTGGAGTATGTTTGACGGTATCCGACTTGATATGGCGATAGCGGGGGCAAAGGATGCACTGCTTGAATACGTAACGGTGGCGTCCGCCGACACACTTGACGGTATGAGCGACCTTGTCGCGGAGTACAACTCCGAGGGTGGAATTTTTGACAAGTGCGCAAACGAGCAAGAGGTTGAGTCCGAGCTTGGCAAAGCGAAGCTCCGCGCCGACTGGCTGATATATATAAGGAGAGCCGAATCGAAGATAAAGGGAATATACGGCACTCACAACGCTACTTCAGACCTTAATAAGCTTGGAGAGCTTTATTCCCCATACGACAGTGCCATAAAGAGCAAGGCGACGATGGGGGCGGCGCAGGACGCGCTGACGGAAGCAAAGGCTGCGGCGGACAAGATAGTATCCGATGTAAGCGCTCTGCTTGAGGAAGAGAGAAAAAACGCGCAGAGCAGAATAGACGGCGCGCTACAGTCCTACCTTTACGATATGAAGCACGAGATAAAATATCTCGGGAATGCAGACGAAATTATCGCTTCAATGCGGGAAAAGCATAGCGGCAGGACAGCGGAGCTGAAAGCGGCGCAGAGCATTTCGGAGCTGGATGACATAGTCTCTGCGGCTCGCGGTGAGCTGGAAGCGATTTATGCCGATGCGGAGAGCGCGAATCTGGCGGCGGCTATCGCGGCTAACACCAAGAAGATAAGAGACAAGGAGAGCTCGGCAAAAGCGGAGATAGCCGATAAGAGCTATCTTGATGATGCCACGGTATACACCGAGCCGCTCACGGGCGGCGCGAACACTGCCGTGGCGGATATCGCCCTTATGAGCGATATCTCGCAAATAGAGCAAAGAGCGGCGGAATATGAGCGTTATGCCGACGGAGTGCTTGAGTCTGCCGAGGCGGAGAACGCCGAAAATGAGAGAATATATCTCGCCCGTGAGGCGGCAAAGGATGCGCTTACGGCAAGTCGTGATGATGCGTTTACGAAGCTCGGAGAGCTTAAATATTTGAGTGAGGACGAGTCGGGCGCAATTAAAACAGAGATAGAGTCGGCTTACTCGCTTTATTTTGGCAAGATAGAGTCGGAGGCGAATACCGACGGTATATCCGCAAGGCTTACCGAGGGTAAGGATGCTATCGACGCCTCTCTTGCGGAGGCATCTCTGCTCAACACAGAGAACGCCAGAGGAGCGATAAAAGCGGAGCTTCTGGAGAAATTCGAGAGCTTTGATGAGTCGGATTACTCAAAAGAGAATTACAGCACAGTCCAAAAGGCGTATAACGATGCTGTTGAGACGATAGACGCGGGTAAGAGCATAAGCGAGTTCATAGCGGCGAGAGACAACGCCCTGCGGCTTATGAGCTCGGTGGTATCCGAGTTTGACGCGGCAAGAAACGCCGCCAAAAAGAAACTGACAGATGCTTACGCCGAGCTTATCGAGAATTCCGAGAGATACTCCGAGGAGAATCTTGAGAAGCTTAACGAGGTATATCAGCACACCCTCGGTGAGCTTGAGCAGTTTGACAAGAGTCTTGGTGAGGAAGCGATGAACAAGACTGTTGACGAGCGCATAAAGATTATGCGCAATATCAGGGTAGACTGGATAAATTCGGGAAATATCGGAATTTCCTCGGGCTCATCCTCCGACTATCCCGCGGGGCACGACACCTCGGCGGACAAGCTTTGGGGAGTTGTCTCTGGAAGCGAGGGACTTTATTCCGACATATCCCTCTCGATAACCGAAAAGGATATACAGAAGTCGCACAAGGATGCGCTCAAGAGTGTGCTTGAACGCTCTCGTATCGCCTATGTGGGAGATAACCCGCTTACCGATGCCGATATCGCGAGAATACTTGAGGATTCGGATATCAAGGCGGTATATGATATCAAGCTTATAAGAGACGGAGCCGTATGGAGTGACTTTGGCGGCAGATATACGGTTAGAATTCTGCTTCCCAAGTCGATGAGAGATATTGACCGACTCCGCGCGGTATATATTTCCGAGGACGGAAGCGCAGAGTATTACGATGCCGAGCGCGACGGGGCGTTTTTGGTGTTCGAAACCGAGCATTTCTCGGAGTTTATCATAGTCGGAGAAAAGACAGTGAATCTGCTTCCGATAATTATAATTCTCGGTGTTATCGCTCTTGCGGAGGGCGTTCTGGCGGCTGTACTGACGCTGACGATGAAAAAGAAGCAGACGCTTCTTTCTGTAGCGGTTATGCCGATACTCGGAGTTATCGCTCCTCGCGGCGGACTTGCTATTGTGATAATACTCGCGGTGCTTGATATAGCGCTCGGCGCGTATATTGCCTTTTGCGCGGTGCGGATACTTGCCTCGCGCAGAGCAGAGCAGGATGTGGAGGATGAGCAGGATGAGACTCCGTATCTGCCCGAGGTCGGCGAGGATTTTGCCGATGAGGCAGAGCCTGTGCTGCATATCGAGACGCTTGACGCGGTAAGCGCCGAGGAGGCGGACACGCTTGTTTCCGACAGTCAGGTCGAGGAGATAATAGTCAAGGAGGATTCGCCCGAGATATTCAGGGGCAAGAAGGCGTTTATCAATGTCGACACCATATCGGACAATTTCGAAGCGGGAGAGACTGTTACGCTTAAGGAGCTGAAGGAGAAGCGGCTCGTCGCGAGAAATGTTTGTTACGTGAAGATTCTTGCGAGAGGCGTTATCAACAAGCCTCTGACTGTCAAAGCGCAGAGCTTCAGCGCGAATGCGGTCAAGATGATAGCGCTCACAGGCGGTACCGCGGTAATAGAGGGTAACGGAGACTATATAGTTTCCTAAATATGCAAAATGCTTAAGGGTTGGCTTAAGAAGCCAACCCTTTTTGTCGGTTAAATATTTTCAAGTGTATTGCAATTCTATGGGAAATCTGTTATAATATGTAGTATCTTAAAGATATTTCTTGATAGAAAGAAAGGAAGAATTAAAATGAAGGCTGTAGTTACGGTCGTAGGTCACGACAGCAAGGGAATAATCGCAAAGGTAAGCACAAAGTGCGCCGAGGTTGGGGCAAACATAACCGAGATATCGCAGAGCGTTCTCAAGGAGTATTTCGCAATGATAATGGTCATTGATATAGAGGGTATAAATATGCCCTTTACCGATTTCGTTGACGCTATGAGAAAGCTCGGTGAGGAAAATAACCTCGATATACGCACGATGCACGAGGATATCTTCAATTCCATGCACAGAATATGAGGTCGGGCGATGGTCAATATAAATATAAACGATATTCTTGAAACTATAAATATGATAAAAGAGGAAAACCTTGATATCAGAACGATAACTATGGGTATTTCTCTTTATGACTGCGCCTCGGACGATGTCGGTGTGGTCTGCGACAGGATATATGACAAGATAACGGGAACTGCCGAGAGACTTGTGAGCGTCGGAGAGGATATAGAAAAGGAGCTTGGTATACCGATAATCAACAAGCGCGTTTCTGTAACGCCTATATCACTCGTGGGAGGAAAGTATTCACCCGAGGATTATGTCCGTATAGCGAAGACACTTGACAGAGCGGCGCACACGCTCGGAATAAACTTTATCGGCGGATACGGAGCGCTCGTTCAGAAGGGATTTACTGTAAACGCGGCGAATCTCATTGAGTCTATTCCTTACGCGCTTTCCGAAACAGAGCTTGTATGCTCTTCGGTAAATGTCGCTTCCACAAAGGCGGGTATCAATATGGATGCCGTCGCGAAGATGGGAAGCGTTATAAAAAAGACCGCTTATCTTACCAGAGATAGGGAGTCTATAGGCTGCGCGAAGCTTGTCGTGTTTGCGAACGTGCCCGAGGACAACCCTTTTATGGCAGGAGCATTCCACGGTGTCGGAGAGGCGGAGAGTGTTGTCTCTGTCGGAGTTTCGGGACCTGGTGTTGTCAACTCCGCCATACGCAGAGCAGGGCAGTGTGATTTTTCGACTCTCGCCGAGATAATCAAGAAAACGGCGTTCAAGATAACAAGAATGGGACAGCTCGTGGCAAGTGAGGCTTCGAAGCGTCTTGGTGTGCCTTTTGGAATAGTTGACCTCTCACTTGCGCCCACACCCGCTGTGGGTGACTCTGTTGCGCATATTCTTGAGGCTATGGGACTTGAGAGGTGCGGAGGACACGGCACGACCGCGGCTCTCGCGCTGCTCAATGACGCTGTCAAGAAGGGCGGTGTTATGGCATCATCTCACGTCGGCGGACTTTCGGGAGCTTTTATACCCGTATCCGAGGATGCTGGTATGATAGACGCGGTAGAGTGCGGAGCCCTCTCGCTTGAAAAGCTTGAGGCGATGACAGCGGTTTGCTCGGTCGGACTTGATATGATAGCTATTCCGGGTGACACCCCCGAGG
>JAFTHJ010000182.1 GCA_017457465.1 Clostridia bacterium
ATATTTTTACTGAAATTTACTGTTTTTTCTGTTTTTTACTTGAAATCACTCTCAAATTGTAGTATAATCAACTCATATATATTTTAATATTTCTTGGAGGAAAATAAACACAATGAACGTACTTGTAGTAAACGCAGGTTCAAGCTCACTGAAGTATCAGCTTTTTGATACCAACACAGATGCGGTTCTCGCAAAGGGTATATGCGAACGCATAGGAATCGAGGGTTCCAAAATCGAACACAAAAACCTCATCAAGGAAAACAAGGCAGCCAAGGAGGTTCCTATGGCAGACCACTCTGTCGCTATGCAGCTCGTAGTTGAGATGCTCACAGACGCAGAGGTCGGTTGCATTTCCAGCATGGACGAGATAGAGGCAGTCGGACACAGAGTAGTCCACGGCGGCGCTTTCTTCTCCAAGTCTATTCTTCTCAGCGATGATGTTCTCGCAAAGCTCGAGCTTTGCCGCGATTTCGCTCCTCTCCACACAGGCGCACACATTATGGGAATCAAGGGATGCCTCGCGGTTATGCCCACAAAGCCCCAGGTTCTCGTTTTCGACACGGCTTTCCATCAGACAATGAAGCCCGAAGCGTATGTTTACGCTCTCCCCTATGAATACTATGAAAAGTACGGTATCCGCCGCTACGGTATGCACGGAACCTCTCACAGATACGTAAGCGCTGAAATGGCAAAGATTCTCGGTAAGCCCATTGAGGAGACCAAGATAGTTACCTGCCATATCGGAAACGGCTCGTCTATCTCGGCAGTCAAGGGCGGATGCGTTATGGATACCTCTATGGGATTCACTCCTCTCGCGGGAGTTGAGATGGGCACACGTTGCGGAGACATCGACCCCGCTATCGTTCCCTACATAATGGAAAAGGAAGGGCTTTCCACCGCGGAGGTCAACGACGTTATGAACAAGAAGTCGGGCTTCCTCGGAGTTTCGGGCTTCTCGTCCGACTCGCGTGACCTTGAGGCTGCAATAAGCGACGGTCCCTCTAACCCCAACTATGAAAGAGCCGCTCTCGCGGTCAACATTCTCAAGCACAACATCAAGAAGTACATCGGCGCGTATACCGCTGTTATGAACGGTCTTGACGCTGTAGTCTTCACTGCGGGTATCGGTGAGAACAACCCCCACCTGCGCGAGATAATCTGCGAGGATATGGAATATTTCGGAATCAAGATTGACAAGGAAGTAAACGCAAAGGCGCTTCGTCAGCCCAATGTTGTTAAGCTCTCTACCGACGATTCCAAGACCGCGGTTTACCTCATTCCCACAAACGAGGAGCTTGTTATCGCAAAGGATACAGCCGCACTCGCAAGTGCCGCAAAATAATCCAAATTTTCCCGAGGCTGTTGCCAAAGCGCAACAGCCTCTGTTTTTTTAATATTTTATCACACCCCCGCTCAAAAATCAACAGAATATCGAGATTATTTAACAATAAGTAACTTTTTCGGTGTAGCTCTTGATAAAAGCCGCAAAATATGGTATACTGAAGTGAATTGGGCTGTTTTGGAACAGCACGGTTAAATCTGATTATTTACGAGGTTCAACTGATGGAATTATTAGTCAATATTTTTAGATGGGGCGTTCCGAGAATGCTTATAGACAAATTCTCACTTTCGGAGGGCTGGACTATTGCTATTACCCTGATAGCCACGGTTATCTGTATCGTCGCTCCATATCTTCTCGGAAGTATGAATTTTGCTATCATCATTTCAAAAACGAGATATAAAAGCGATATAAGAAATTACGGAAGCGGAAACGCGGGTGCGACCAATATGATGCGTACCTTCGGCAAAGCCGCGGCGGGACTTACATTTCTCGGAGACGCGCTCAAGGCGTTCGCCTCGGGTATGATAGGCTATATCGTCCTTGGTCAGTACGGCGCTTATATAGCGGGACTGTTCTGTATCCTCGGACATATGTTCCCGATATACTATAAATTCAAGGGTGGCAAGGGTGTTGTGACCGCGGCTATATCCGTACTTATGTGCAACCCCATAGTCTTCCTTGTTCTGCTGGTTATCTTCGTTATAATCGTCGCTTGTACGAAATACATATCTCTGGCATCGGTTATGTGTATGCTTCTCTACCCCGTCATCCTTGACAGAATGGAAAAATGGATGAACGGATATACAGGAGCTTACGAAATTATCGCTATAATAACCGCGGCGCTCATAATCTTTATGCACCGCGAGAATATCAAACGACTCTGGCAGGGCAAGGAGAGCAAGTTCTCCTTCAAGAAGAGCGTCAAGCCCTCGGATACCGATAAATCCTCGGACAAGGAAAGCAAGTAATGGAAATAAACAAGGAAATACAGTCGCTCACAGAGCTTATTATCCTCTCGGCTCAAAAGCAGTCGCTCAAAAAAGCGGTGCTCTCAAAGCCGACAGATAAATCCCTCATAAGAGCGGTTATAACAGTAAGAAATATCGGCGGCGAAAATATGCTGCAGGTCGAGTTCTTCCACAAGGATAACAAAGCCACACATAAAAATATTCCTCTCTCGGATACAAACAAAACGCTTCCCGAGCTCTTCTCGGGCTTCTCACAGATAAATCTTATCTGTACCGTGGGAGAATGCGAATTCAAGGTCTCCAAATCGGGCAACTGCGCTCTTATCGGCGGAAATAAGCTCCTTGCGGCGTTGAACGCCGACGGAGTGGCAAAAGTACAGGTGTATGGCAACAACGTCCAAAAGAAGCATATTCTCGACGGCTCGGAGCCCTTCTTGAAGCTGCTCGGCATATCGGATTCAAACGGGCGCATATACGATAAAAAGCAGCTTAAATTCCGTCAGATAAACAGATTTGTCGAAATGATAAGAGATATCGAAAATCATCTCCCCAAGGGAGAGATTACGATATGCGACCTCTGTTGCGGAAAGAGCTATCTCTCATTCGCGGTATATCACTATTTCGCGAACGTACTGAAATATAATGTAAAAATGGTCGGCGTCGACCTCAAGCCCGACGTCGTCGCTTATTGCTCCGAGGTATCACAGAAGCTCGGTTTTGAGGGACTGCGCTTCGTCTGCGGAGATATTAACGATTTTGTGACAGAGGATATCCCCGACCTCGTCGTCTCTCTCCATGCCTGTGATACCGCAACCGATATCGTGCTTAACAAGGCTATGAGCTGGAACGCCAAGGTCATTCTGTCAACTCCCTGCTGTCACCATGAGCTTAACCACACGCTCAATTGCCCCACGCTCTCGTTCATCGCCGAGCATTCAATGCTCCGCCAGAAATTCTGCGACGCGGCTACCGACGCGCTCCGCCTCAAGCTCCTTGAGGCAAACGGATACCGTACGGCATCCCTTGAGCTTGTTGAGGATGCTCCCAAGAACATAATGCTCCGCGCGATAAAGCTCCCCGATTCAAAAAAGAATTCCGAGGCAGCACTCAAGGCGCGTGAGGAATATGAAGCGGCAAAAGCCTTTTTGCTTGGAACACAGAGGTAAAGATGACCTATCATAACGCAGTAAAATACGTCAAAAGCGCCGCAAATCCCGTGCGCTCGGAGGGCGTTTCGGTCAAGCTTAACTATCTTTGCTCCTTGATTGGTGAGCCGCACAAAAGACTGAATTATATCCGTATGGCGGGAAGTAACGGAAAGACGATTTGCTCGGCTATGCTCTCGTCGGTTCTTGTGAAATCGGGATATGACGTTTGCACACTCAATATGTCACCCGCCGACGACCTCAAGGAAAACATAAGATACAACACGAATCCTGTCTCTATAGAGGACTTCACAGAGCTTGTGAGTGAAGTACATACGGCTTATAATACCCTCAAAAAAAGGCTTGAGGATGCGAGGGCTTCTATCGGTGAAGACGGAGAGGTCGCAGAGGAATACGCGGCTATCCCCCGCTCTCTCATAGACGGCTATCCGAAAACGGCAGAGCCTATGGGAAGCGAGATACTCCTTCTCTGCGCTCTGTTGCTCTGTCAAAGGCGCGGATGTAAGCTCTGTATAATAGAGAGCGCACACAACGAGGCAGACCCCTCCCTGTTTCTGAAGCCGCCATTTGCCGCCGTTATATGCGGAACAATACCGAGCGACGACCGCAAACAGATAACCAAGATAAAATCCTATATAAGAAAGGGTGTCAGCGAGGTAGTAAGCGCACCGCAGGACACCTATGCCTATAAGATTATTTCAGACACCTGCGCAGCTATAAACTGCCGACTCACTGTCCCTGTGCGCTCCGCGCTGACAGTCAAGCAGCTCTCGCTTATGGGTACCTCTTTCGTGTATAACTCCGAAGCATATAAATTAAGCCTTTGCGGAAGATTCCAGACCGCAAACGCAATAACCGTTATAGAAACGGTGAAAATGCTGCGCCGTTACGGATACAACATTTCCACCGCCTCGGAAAAGCTGGGTATGGCAGATGTCAGAATCCCCTCAAGATTTGAGGTATTGTCTGTCAATCCCACCGTCATTGCCGACAGTACCTATAAGGACGAAGCCGTCGAGACGGTTTGCGAGTCTCTCTTTGATTTTTCCGAATATACAGGGCGATATATCTCGCTCTGTCTCCCCTGCGACGGACCGCTTATCGAGAATTATCTCAATATGCTCGAAGCGAGAGGATACACTGTCGTGCAGATATATACCGTCTGCCAGAACGAGGAAGAACAGGAGCGTCAGCTATCGAATATCAAAAAACGCTTCAAGGTCGTTTGCTTTAATACCGCAAAAGCGGCGTCAAAGCAAATGCTATCAGCACTATCCTCGGAGGATACCCTGCTCGTCTCGGGCAATAACGCCTTCACCGCAAAGCTTCGTCTTGAGATAATGCGCTATCTCGAATTTTGAGACTCCCTTTGGCGACAAGCTCTCCCCAGAATAGCGCAAATCGGGATACACAGTCCGAACCAAAGCAGAGAAAACGGAAAACATATCTGCCCGAACAGATTCATAGGAAGGTGCGAATAATCCCACACACGCCAGTCAAGCGCGAGATTAACTATGCACCCGCATATAAATTCCACAGCAGTGATGATTCCCGCACCAACCGCGGCTCTCGTGATGAGACTTTTGCCTTTCATTTTTCTGTTTGAATGAAATATCGCAAACAGACAGGTGCCGCCGCATATTGCCATACTCCAGTGTGAGTATCCGCGGCAGACCACTTCCATAAGATAATATCCACCCCCGCCGATAGCGAATAATGACGCGTCTCTTATGACCGCCTTTGCCGCCTCGGCGGGTGTTCTTTTCGTTTGTTTTAAAGTTGCGTTCATTTTATTCCCTCGATAACTTATTTCCATATA
>JAFTHJ010000183.1 GCA_017457465.1 Clostridia bacterium
ACCTCTAGGCGCGGGGATTATCGCGCTTGGAAAGGGTGTTATGCTTGACACGCTTATTGAGGGCGGAAACGGAATAAATTCTCTTGACGGAATGATGCCGGAGTTCTCTCCCGAGAGATACGAGTCGGGAACACTTCCCGCCCCCGTGATAGCGGGACTTTGCGAGGGTATCCGCTATATAAGCTCACGGGGTATCGAGGATATTGCCGCTCACGAGGAAAAGCTGTTTTTTATGGCTCGGGAGAAGCTTTGCAACATTGAGGGAATTTCTATGTATGCCTCAAGGTATGCGGGACCGACTCTCCTGTTTAATATGGACGGCTTCACCTCGGAGCAGCTTGTCACAGAGCTTGACACCTACGGTATATGTGTCCGCGGGGGCTTTCATTGCTCGGCACTGGCGCACAAAACCCTCGGAACTCCCGAGAGCGGCGCTTTGCGCATAAGCTTCGGTGCTTTTAATCAGAGTGCGGACATTGATAATCTGTGTTATGCGTTAAACGCGATAAAGAAATAAATATGGGGACTTCACAGCTTGTGAAGTCCCCTATACTCATTTTTCAATCTGACCGCCCAAGGCTCTGTAGCTCTGGGGGGACGCGCCCATATGACGCTTGAATATCTTACTGAAAAAGAACGGGTCATCATATCCTACCTGAATACCTATCTGCTTTACCGACATATCCGTACCGAGAAGCAGCTCACAGGCTGTCAGCATACGGAGATTTATGATATAGGCTATCGGCGGCATTCCGTATTGCTCCTTGAAAAGCGTGATATATCTCGACTGACTCAAATGCTCTATCTGTGCCAACTCCTCAACTGTCAGCGGCTTTTGATAAGATGCGTGTATAAGGTCGAGAGAAGTTGAGAGCGGACGCTTCTGCGGCTCTTCGTTTGCGCTTTGTGCCACGGTAAGAATAAGCTGCTCCAGCGCACAGGCAAGTTCTCTTGAGAGAAATGGCTCGGGGAGCATAAATCTGTCATAAAAGCGACGAAAATGGTCTGCCATTTTGGAGTGCTTCGCCGTGCGGACCTGCCATGGCATCTCGCATATACCGCACTCCTTGAGCAACTGCTGAACATATCCGCCCGTGAAATGAATCCAGAAATAAAGAATCGGTTCTCCGCCTCTATAAAAATATCTGTATGGGTATTTAGGCGGAAAAATTATTACGGTTCCCGAATCTGCCGTAACAGTCTCTCCCGACAGCTCTACCGACAGCTCCCCCCTTACCATATAAAGCATATAATAATCATCCCGTCCCGTGGGGTTATCGGTGGTAAACGGAAACTCTGTGTCGACCTTTCCCGCACAATTAACTATAATCGGGCGCTCCGCCGACACCCTGTTACAGGAGTTGTTCCCCGGAGTGTCGTTGAAGGAATAATATGATTTCATACTGCCTCCGCTATAAATAGTAATAAAATACATATGTTCAGAAAAATAATCAATTGATAAGATTATAAAAAAATTATATAATAAAAGCTGAAAAATGTCAATAAGCTTTTTGACGTTTTGAGGTAAACGGTAAAAACAATAAAACAAAATACATTTTATCAAGGAGATTCCAAATGAAAACAGTATTGGTTATAGGCGCTGGTTCGCGTGGAACGTGTTATTCGGAAATAGGCGCTGCTATAGGAGATGCTTTTAAGATAGTCGCGGTAGCCGAGCCTATTGACGCAAGAAGAAATTATATGAGAGATAAATTCGGTATTCCAGAGGAGATGTGCCACCTTTCGTGGGAGGACTTCTTGAGTCGCCCGAAGTTTGCGGATATAGCAATTATCGCTACTATGGACAGAGACCACATCGCCCCCGCTCTCGCCGCTATTGAAAAGGGCTATGACCTCATTCTTGAAAAGCCTATGGGCGCTACTCCCGAGGAGTGCTGCCAGATAGAACGCGCCGCGGCAAAGAAGGGCGTATTCGTTCAGGTATGTCACGTTCTCCGCTTCACTCCATTCTTCTGCGCTCTCAAGTCCCTTATACTTGACGGCAAGATAGGAAAGGTCGTTCATATTCAACACGCGGAGTGCGTTGGAAACGTCCACCAAAGTCATAGCTTCGTTCGAGGAAACTGGGGCAACTCCGACCGCTCGACTCCTATGATAGTTCAGAAGACCTGTCACGATATGGACATTATGCAGTGGCTTATCGGCAAAAACTGCACGAGAGTTCACAGCTTCGGAAGCCTTACGTACTTCAAGGCGGAAAACGCCCCCGAGGGCGCTCCCGAGCGTTGTATTGACGGTTGTCCCCACGCCGACACCTGCTATTATAACGCAGTCCGTCTCTACACCAAGGACCTTCGAAACAGCTCCTTTATTCAGGCTGTGGTTCCCGACAACAACCGCACAGAGGAGGATATTCTCGAAGCTCTTCGCACTACAAACTACGGCAGATGTGTATTCCGTTGCGACAACAACGTGGTTGACCACCAGACTGTAAACCTCGAATTTGAGGACGGCATCACCGCAAGTTTCACAATGTGCGCTTTCAACAAGGGTTCGAGAAATATCCGTATTATGGGAACAGACGGAGAGCTTATCGCGAATATGGGCGACCAATTCATAACGCTTTATGATTTCGCCACCCAGAAGTTTGAGAAGATTAACATTTCCGATGTTGCCGTAAACGAGACGATAGACGGCGGTCACGGCGGCGGAGACGCGGGTATTATGAACGCGGTAAGCAACTATCTGAACAACGCTAAAGCCACAGTTTCGCTCTGCTCTATTAAGGAGACCTGCCGCAACCATCTTATCGCGTATGCGGCGGAGGAATCGAGACTGACGGGCAAGGTTGTTGATATGGCAGAATACGAAAAGAGACTTGGCGGTCTTATATAAAAAAAGGAGACTATTATTATGACAAGAGCAGAAGCTTGTTCCAAAATAGAATAGGTACTGTCGGCATATTTCGGAGATATGGACTCTGAATATTCGCCTTACGGAAACGGACATATAAACGACACCTTTTTGGTCGTAAACAAAAGACGTTACATTCTTCAGCGAATGAACGATTCTATCTTTCTTCGCCCCGACAAGATGATGGAAAACATTATCGGCGTCACCGAGCATATAAGAAGCAAGGCACAGGCGCGCGGCGGCGATATTGCGAGAGCGAGTCTCGTGGTCGTTCCGACACAGAACGGCGATATGTTCTATCGCGACAGTATCGGCTCTTGGTGGAGACTTTATGAATTTACCGAGGGTACGGTCACTAAAGAGGTCGTTGAGGATGCCAACGATTTCTACACCTGTGCCGAGGCTTTCGGCGCGTTTCAGGCAGACCTCGCGGACTATCCCGCTGAAAAGCTTTATGAAACGATAAAGAACTTCCACAACACGCCTTGGCGTTTTGAAAACTTGAAAAAGGCAATTGCCGAGAACAAGGTGGGCAGACTTACCGAGGTTCAAGAGGAGGTCGCGTTCGCTCTGGCGAGAGAGGATTTTGCCGCAACGCTCGAAAGGGCTCACGCCGAGGGAAGACTTCCCTTGCGCGTTACCCACAACGACACCAAGCTCAACAACATTCTGTTTGACGAGGTAACGGCGCTTCCTGTATGTGTAATAGACCTTGACACGGTAATGCCCGGTTATTCGGTAAATGATTTCGGAGATTCCATTCGCTTTGGCGCCAACACCGCCACCGAGGATGAGACAGATCTCTCGAAGGTCTCTCTTGACCTCAAGCTTTTCGGTCTTTACGCAGAGGGCTTTATCAAGGGCTGCGGCGGCAGACTTACCGAAGCCGAGCTTGAGCTGCTCCCCATCGGCGCTATGATGATGACCTTTGA
>JAFTHJ010000184.1 GCA_017457465.1 Clostridia bacterium
AGCGCAACTCTCTGCTTCTGACCACCGGAAAGAGCCTTAGGCTTTCTGTCGAGAAGGTGGGTGATTCCGAGGACTCTTCCTGCCTCTTCAACACGTCTCTTTATCTCCTCCTTGGGAGTCTTGTTCAGCTTAAGACCGAACGCCATATTCTCAAAAACAGTCATATGAGGATAAAGAGCATAGTTCTGGAACACCATCGCTATCTTTCTGTCTTTAGGAGCAACGTCGTTTACGAGATCGTCGCCGATAAAGAGCTCACCCTCTGTGATCTCCTCAAGTCCTGCAATCATACGAAGTGTCGTTGTCTTTCCGCATCCGGAAGGTCCAACGAGAACGAGAAATTCTTTGTCTTTAACTTCAAGGTTGAAATCCGATACAGCGGTAACGCCTCCCGGATACTTTTTGTAAATGTGTCTAAGTGAAATACTTGCCATTTTGGAAGTTCCTCCTATGTATATAATCCTTTTATGATAGACATACTTCTATACCCTAGTATTATACCACATTTATTGAAAAATTTAAAGAGGGTAAATCTCCAAATTTTCACACCTTTGATTGTGCAATATATACAAATTTACCCCTTTTTTGATTGTTACAGACCAAACAAAGCCCTTTGTCTCTTTCGGGATGTTAAATTCTATATACCTTTCATCGACAGGGATATACGCTTTTTCTTCAAATCAACAGACAGCACTCTGACCTTAACCGCGTCTCCGAGGGCGACCACCTCCGAGGGGTGCTTTACGAAGCGGTTGGAAAGCTCGGAAATATGAACGAGTCCGTCCTGATGCACTCCGATATCCACGAACGCGCCAAAGTCTATGACGTTGCGAACCGTTCCGTCAAGAATCATATCGGGCTTGAGGTCCTCCATACTCATAACATCGTCGCGAAGCACGGGAGGCGGCAGCGAATCACGCACGTCACGTCCCGGCTTGAGCAGCTCGGTGACAATATCCTTCAGAGTAGGTTCGCCTATTCCCAACTCTTCGCAAACAGCCTTTCTTCCCCTTGCGGCAATCTTCTCATCAAGCTCCGCGAGTCTGCCCTCGGCAACATCCTCCATAGTGTATCCGAACATAGCGAGAAGCTTCTTTGCGGCATCGTAAGATTCGGGGTGAACTCCCGTATTATCGAGTATCTCGCTCGAATGAGGCACACGAAGGAATCCCGCGCACTGCTCAAAAGCCTTTGCTCCGACTCTCGGAACCTTGAGTATCTGCGAACGGGACTTGAACTCACCGTTCTCCTCTCGGTATTTCACGATATTCTTCGCGCTGGTGATATTGATGCCCGATATATATGAAAGGAGAGAATACGATGCGGTATTTATATCAACGCCGACCGAGTTAACGCAGTCCTCAACGACGCCCTTGAGCGCTCCGTCAAGCCTTGCCTGTTTCATATCGTGCTGATACTGTCCGACTCCTATAGACTTGGGGTCTATTTTTACAAGCTCCGCCAGAGGGTCCTGAAGTCTTCGAGCGATAGATACCGCCGAGCGCTGCATAACATCAAACTGCGGGAATTCCTCGGTCGCGAGTTTTGATGCCGAATAAACCGACGCCCCTGCCTCGTTTACAATAATATATTTACAGAAATCGCAGCCCGACTCACGGAGTGTCTCGGCAATAAAGACCTCACTTTCCTTTGAAGCCGTGCCGTTTCCTATGGCAATAACATCGACCTTATATTTCTTCACCATAGCCGAAATTATCTTCTTGCCTTCTTCTATCTTGTATTTAGAATGTGTTGTGGGGTAAATAACGGCAGTATCAAGCACCTTACCCGTCTTATCGACGACAGCCGTCTTACATCCGTTGACATATCCGGGGTCAAACCCAAGCACTGTCTTGCCCTTGAGAGGCGCCTGCATAAGCAGATGACGGAGATTCTCCGAGAAGAGCGCGATAGCTCCCTCTCCAGCCGCATCTGTCATATCATTTCTTATTTCTCGCTCTATAGAGGGCGCGATAAGTCTGTCATAGCTGTCAATGACCGCCTCGTATATGTATTTCGAAGCGGGGCTAGACTGATTTGTTATCATCTCGGAGAGCAGATAATTGAGTATCATATCCTTCTCTACGGTTATCGACACCTTAAGGAATTCCTCGTTCTCTCCTCTGTTGACCGCGAGTATTCTGTGGTGGGGCATTTTCTTGATGCTCTCGGAATACTCGTAATACTGCGAATATACCGAATCCTCGTCCTTTGCCGCCTTTGAGTTGAGCAGACCGAAATCAAAGGTTATACGTCTTACCGTCTTTCTGTATTCAGCGTTATCCGAGACCTCCTCCGCAATTATATCACAGGCACCCTTCAGCGCCGCCTCGGCGCTCTCAACGCCCTTTTCCTCGCTGACATAAGTCTCCGCCGCTTCAAGGAGAGACGGCTCGTATTTATCAAGCTGACTCATAATAAGCTCGGCAAGCTCACCAAGCCCTCTTTCTCTGGCGACCGACGCCCTCGTCTTTCTGTGAGGACGGAAAGGTCTGTATATATCATCGACCTCGGTAATGGTCACAGCGTTATCTATCTGCGCCACAAGCTCGTCTGTAAGCTTACCCTGCTCGGCAATAAGGTTCTTGACCTCTTCCTTTCTCTTTTCTATATTTCTCAAATAAGTAAGTCTGTCCTCAAGCTTACGGAGTATTTCGTCATCAAGGCTTCCCGTAACCTCCTTACGGTAACGGGCTATAAAAGGAATGGTATTTCCCTCGTCGATAAGCTCGACGGTTTTGACAACCTGTTCCTCCTTGAGCTTCAGCTCCTCTGCAAGTTTTTTGATAATATCCATTTTGCACCGTCCTATATTTATTTTTCCGAGCACTGTGAGCGCTCGGCGATATTTTCAAGCTCCGCCGCCTCGGTGTCGCTCAAATAGCGCCACTCTCCTCTTGCCCGACTTCCGTCAAGCACAAGACTCGCAAAGCTGATTCTTTCAAGATAAGTTATTTTATTACCGAGGGAATCAAGCATCCTTTTTATTTGGTGATACTTCCCCTCCCTCAAGGTTATTATTCCGCCGTCACGGCTCTCATCAAGCTCTATTTTCGCGGGAAGCGTGACATATCCGTCCTCAAGTGTAACCCCTGCCTCAAAGCGTTTTGCGTCCTCGTGGCTTATCGGAAATTTGGATTTGAACCTATATTTCTTTTCAACGTGATTTTTAGGTGAGAGAAGACGGTGAGCAAGGTCGCCGTTATCGGTCAGAAGCATAAGTCCAAGCGTATTTTTATCAAGTCTTCCGCAAGGAAAAACCCCTTTTTTGCGAAGCTCGGGTGTGAGCAGGTCAAGCACGGTCTTATCTCTTGTATCATCTGTCGCGCTCACGTATCCGTCGGGCTTATTCAGAAGTATATAGGTATACTTACGGTAGACAACCCTCTGCCCCCTGAAAAATATCTCGTCACGCTCGGGCTCGACCGTCATATCGGCGCTTCTGGCGCAAACACCGTTCACAAAGACCTCGCCGCCTCTCACCGCCCTTTTGCTCTCGCTCCGTGTGGCAACGGCGCATTCACTTAAAAATCTGTCAAGTCTCATTAGCTCCTCCAAGGATATCACATCATAAAAATGGCAAGTAGGATAGCCGCAACCGCCCCAAGCGCCGCAAGGCATATCATAAACCCAGCCGCAAAATCCTTGCCCTTTCCGCTCATAACAACACCCCCTTGGGTGTATTATTTGCGCAACTCACGTATATGTATACATCTATTTCGGGGAGATATCCCCATTCTTCTTTTTGATGTCTATCTGCGAGGCGACTATACCCGCAAATATAAGTCCGCATCCGAGATATCCGAGCATAGAGATACTGTCTATCCCAAAAAGAACTCCGCCCACCGCGCTGAATACCGATTCTGTTGAAAGGACTATCGCGGCAAAGGTGGGGTCCGCCCTCTTTTGCGCCACTATCTGCAGAGTATATGCAACTCCGACCGAAAGTACGCCGCAATACAGAAGCGACCATTTTGCCGCCATTATACCCTCAAGTGTGGGAGTCTCAAAAATAAACATAGACACAACGCCAAGCAGAGCGCAGACAGCGAACTGCCCCCACGCGAAGTGAAGTGAGCGTAAGCTCTTGCCAAGCCTGTCCACGATTATCATATGCGCCGTCCAGAAAAAAGAGCCTACGAGAAGCAGAAGCTCTCCGACGCCAAAGCTGAAGCCCTCACCCGCTTTATAGCAGAGCAGAAAAAGCCCCACGAGAGCGCATATGGCACCGAGCCAGACATTAAGCCCTGTTTTGGTCTTAAACAAAGCGAGACAAGCGAGGGGGATAAATACGGTATAAAGTCCCGTTATAAATCCCGCGACTCCCGCGCTTCCCGTGTAATGTATTCCGAATTGCTGGAGCATAGATGCTGTAAAGAGCACCGCTCCCGCCAAAAGCGAACAGAAAAAAGTCTTTTTCCTTGTCTCGGCATCCGAGCGTCCTCTCTCGAAGAAAAGCACCACGGGCAAAAGCGAGATTATTCCTATTGTAAATCTTACGCCGTTAAGCGTAAAAGCACCGATATGGTTTGCTCCCTCAACCTGCGCGACAAAGGCAAATCCCCAGATTATCGCCGTCAGAAAGAGCAACGCCGTTGAAGTTATTTTCTGTTTCATATCAGCAAAATGATTGCACTATATATCACAATATAATTTGATTTGTTTCAACAATTACAGATTTTATTCACAAAATTTTATCATTTTTCGTCGGAAGAAAATTCAGCTATCGCCTCAAACATTTCTTTCTCACGAGCGTACAATTTTTCCTTACTGCTCTTTCCCGCGACCAAGGGACGCAACAAGCATACCACCGTATCCTCGGGCAACACCCTCATAGCTCCGTATGTATCATATATCTCCATATCACCGAGAACCATACCGTATTCGTCGGAAGAGCTATCGGGGCAATACCCCAAAACATCGGAGAGCTTCATAAGTCTGTCCTTACTCTTGATATCCTCATAAAGTGAGGGGTCCAAAAAGCATATTGAGACGTCTCCTGTTTGTATGTAATTGTAAAAATTATCATAATTTCCCGAATTGTACGAGCGGTCAACGTAACCAGCGACACCCGCCGAATCGGTCTGCGCTTCTATTTCTTCTATCTGTTCTTTCGAATATATGTGGTAATTCACAAGCGCAGCCTCTTTTTTTCCGTTTCCGTCAAAATCACTCGGCATTGCAAATTCCATCACATCCGACACTGCGCCTATCTCCTCGGAGGAGAGCTGTATCGGTCCCGCGTAAAGCAGATTTATATCCTCTTTTTCGTTGTTACACATCTGCAAAGTACAGACGAGAATAACAATAACAAAAAACGCGGTAATTATCGTCGCCCACTTATAATGATACCAGAAATTTTCAAGTCGAAGCAGAAACCTGTTCTGTGTTCGTATTTCCGCTCCGTGTATCTTTTCATCTGAATTCATTTATTTAAGCTCCTTTTAATCAAAAAAGCGGTGACGGCACACAGAAGCATGCTGTCACCGACGTTACTTATATTTCATTGCTTCTCGATACCTCAAGAATCTCAAGCGTTATCTTGCCCGAGGGAACGTCTATATTTATCTTCGCTCCGGCTCTCGCACCGATAAGCTTTCTGCCTATGGGAGACTGGTCGGATATCTTGAATGTGTCGGGGTCTACCTCATTCGAGCCAACGATACTGTATTCTATCTCTCTGCCGTCAGCCATCTTCACCTTAACCTGTGAGCCTATGCTGACAATGCTCGTGTCAAGAGTCTCCTCGTCTATTATTTTGGCGTGTCTTATAAGCTCCTCGAGCTCCTTTATTCTCGCCTCAACTTTAGCCTGTTCATTTCTTGCCGCGTCATACTCGGCATTCTCGGAAAGGTCTCCGAAGGATCTCGCCTCGGCAATATCCTTCTTTATTTCCTCTCTTCTTGTTTTTGTGAGATAGTCAAACTCGTCAATAAGTTTCTGATAACCTTCTTGTGTGTAAAGCTGTTCTTTAGCCATTCTCTTTCTCCTTATACTGTAAATAGATTGTTATTTATTAAGACAACCAAGCGCCGCCGTCAGCTGACTGTCCAGCGATTGCGGAAGCACGTAGTGGTTATAGTCTTTTGCTTCTTCACTCTGTTTCACCTCGTACTCGGGGGTGATTCCGATTCCGTCATACCCCTCACCGCACGGAGGAAAATATTTTTTCGTCGTGAGCTTGATAGCTCCAGCGTATCCGAAATATCTCAAGCTTATCGTACTCTGCATACTTCCCTTGCCATAAGTGGTCTCTCCCACAATATCGGCAAGGTCATAGTCCCGCATAGCCGCCACAAAAAGCTCTGCGGCACTTGCGGTCGCGCCGTTGCAAAGCACCGCTATCTTACCCTTAAGGTGCGCGTATTTTCCGATATCCTCCTCGGATATATCACAGCCCGAGTAGGACTCATTCTCGTGAGTTATCACATCAACGAGAAGTGTCTCCTCATTTCCCGCTCTGTCAAGCGTACTCAAAATCGTATCGCCCTTGTCGAGAAAATAGCTCAAAACCGCTCTTATAGATTCGAGGTCCCCGCCCGGATTATATCTGACGTCAAAAACAAATTTCTCGCATCCCGCTTTCGTAAGCTCGTCTACGGCTCTTGAAAACTGTTTCGGCACAGTGAGGTCAAAGCCATCAATTCTGACGATACCGACACTGCTATCCGCCTCGCTCACCGAGGAATACACCGAGACCGACTCTATCTTTTTGCGCTCGACCGAAAACTCAAGCTTCTCATACTCGCCATCGCCCTTGTCTCTGCAGACAGTGAACTCCGCCACCGTCCCCGCTTCTCCGCGAAGCTTTGAAACCGCGGTGTCGTAATTGAAGCTGTCAACAAGCTCTTTTCCGCCTCCGATGCCTATCCATACAATAAGGTCACCCGTCTTCAGCCCCGCGCTCTCGGCAGGGCTTTCGGGGGAGACGCTTATAACCTCTATTACGTTACGTCTCACACCGTCTATATCAGCGGTATTAGCGATGATGTTTATTCCAACGCCAACGCCCTCACCAGCGGTATCAGCCAGAAGCTCGTTATATTCATCCGCCGTGTAATATTCCGCATACTTATCGCCCGTAGCGGCGACGTATGCCTTCAGAACCTTCTCCGCTATCTCGTCGTCATCGAGCTCGTAATATGAGTACTGACGGAAAAGCTCTCTTATCAGCTCCAGCTCGTCATATTCACTGAAGTGCCCGACAGTCACATTCTCAAGCTTCGCCTCCGCAAGTCTTTGGCGATACACTGAATTACAGCAGGTATAAGTAAGCATAACAGCCGCGAGAACGAGAGCTATCGCGGAGAACACAAAGGTCGAGAGGCTTATCCTCTTTTCGGGCTTCGGTTCTTTCTCGTCTTTCTCGGGCAACACTTGAGTCCTGACAGCCTCGCCCGAGGTAGGCTGCTCCTCATATCCGCGCTCGGCGCTCTCCGCCTCGCCGGAATTATCGGTATTAATATTCTTGTTTTCTTCCGACACCGTTTTGACCAAACCTTTCGCCTGTAATCGCGAAAAAAGCTTCCGCATTATATGAAGGAGAGCTGAATTGCCTTCGCCTCAAACTATGTCGACAAAGCATTAAAACGCATATTCCCCGGGAGCGATACCAAAGGGCTGCACTCCCGGAGAGTCTATGTCATCGAGCATAGGAGTATCTCCGTTCACACGGAAATATTTCCTTATACTGACAATTTTATTCAAAATATTGTTCTGTCAGAACTTAACGGGCTTTGAATTGAGGTACTTCTTAACCATAAGAGCTACCTTGAATGTGATAGCGTGTTCAAACTCGCGCAGGTCAAGTCCTGTAAGCTTTCTATCTTTTCAAGTCTGTAAACCAGAGTATTTCTGTGTACAAAAAGCTTTCTCGAGGTCTCGGATACGTTGAGGTTGTTCTCGAAGAAGCACTGAATCGTCATCAGTGTCTCTCTGTCAAGAGATTCGAGGTTACCCTTCTTGAATACCTCCTGAAGGAACATCTCGCAAAGCGTTGTGGGAAGCTGGTAGATAAGTCTTCCGATACCGAGGTTCTCATAGCTTATGATATTCTTCTCGGTTTCAAATACCTTACCGACCTCAAGCGCCACCTGCGCCTCCTGATATGCCTTCGCAAGGTCCTTTATGTTGTCGACAACGGTGGAAATACCGATAGCGACCTTGGTGTAGAACTCGGTAGAAAGAGTGTCGGCGATATTCGTCGCTATCTTCTCTATCTCCTTCATCTCGGTTCCCGCCTTGAGCTCCTTAACAAGCACGATATCGTGCTCACCCACACTTATGACATAGTCCTTTGACTTGTCGGGGAACATATTCTGGAGCATCTCAAAGGGCATCATATCGGTCTTGCCGAAGAATTTTACGAGAAATACTATTCTCGGGTCCTCGGTATTGAAATGAAGCTCCTTGGACTTTATGTAGATATCGCTGGGGAGAATGTTATCAAGGATAATATTCTTGATGAAGGAGCCCTTGTCGTACTTCTCGTCGTACAGGTTCTTGATGTTGCCCAGGGCTACGCACAGGAGGCGGG
>JAFTHJ010000185.1 GCA_017457465.1 Clostridia bacterium
ATTTACGACCGCGGCAAAGGCAAAGCCCACGGTGGCGATAACGAGGTCGTCGATAACGCAGACGAGCGTTGAGTTCGGCGTCAGCTTCACCGATACCGACGGAGTCGGTGAGATAAGCAAGATAGAGCTTCTCCACAAGAGCGGAAGCAAAACGGCGGAAAACACGGCTGTACGAAGCTTTTCTGGATTGCTCTCGAACAACACATACACCGTTAAGGTGACATAGACCTACGACCTTAACGACAGTAAGGGAATACAGACCGATTTCGGAACGCTCGATATAAAGACGAACGCAAAGACCGCACCTACGCTGTCGGTAACGAGGTCGTCGATAACGCAGACAAGCGTTGAGTTCGGCGTCAGCTTCACCGATATCGACGGAGTCGGAGAGATAAGCAGGATAGAGCTTCTCCACAGAAGCGGAAACAAAACGGCGGAAAACACGGCTGTACGAAGCTTTTCTGGATTGCTCTCAAATAACACCTATACCGTTAAGGTAACATATACATATGACCTCAACGACGGAGCGGGAGTCCATACCGAGTTCAAGACGCTTGAACTTAAAACTGCGGCAAAGGCGATACCGACATTGTCGATAACCGAGCCGACCAAGACGCAGACGAGCGTTGGATTTGGAATTGATTACAGAGACCCCGACGCGGTGGGCGTGATAAATAAGATAGAGCTTGTTCACGCAACGCAGGGAACAGTTGCGGCGGATAACTTGAATGTGCGAGAGTTCAAAAATCTGCTTTCAAACAACATCTATACAGTCAAGGTAAGCTATACCTATAATCTCAACGACGGTCAGGGAGACCATATAGAGATTGAGAAGCTTGATATCAAGACAGAAGCTAAAACCGAGCCTACCATAACGATAAATAATCCGACAAAGACTCAAACGAGCGTTGGTTTTGGGGTTGATATAACGGATATTGATAACATTTGCACAGTAAAGAGTGTTGAACTCGTTCACGCAACTCGCGGAACACTTGTGGCGGAGAATATAAGCGTTCGCAAGTTTGAGAATTTGCTGTCAAATAACATCTACACAGTTAAGGTAACCTACACATACGACCTCAACGACGGTGACGGTGTGCATACCAAGAGCGTAACGCTTGATATTAGGACAGAACCGAAACTCAAGCCTGTTATTGAGATAGCCGATTTGGATTATAACATCAAGCATATCGAGTTCAATGTCACCGAGACCGATGTGGATAACACAGGCGGTGTGACCAAGGTCGAGCTTTATCTCGGTGACACTCTTGTCCGAACGAGTGACAGCCTGACGGGCGCGTTGTTCGAGGAGCTTTTGTCGGATACGGAATATACCGTCAAGATAACCTATGAGTACGACCTGAACGACGGAGTAGGAAAGCATACCGAAACGGTTACACAAACGGTAAAGACAAGATATGACTTCGGTGTCGGCGATTGGGAGCCGAGCAAGGGGCTTGAGATAACCAACGGAGTTATCACGGGCATTGGAAGCTGTAACGATACGGATCTGTTTATAGATAAGCCGATAGGTAGCGATGCTTTTTCAAGTAGAGATTCGCTCTTGGCTATAGAAAAACTATATATGTATGGCGAAGAAGGCTCATATATAGATGGTAGTGCGTTTGACTCCTGTGAGTTTTTAACTGATATCAGAATCGGCGGAAAATTGGATTATATCTGGGGTTGGGCTTTTGCACAATGCATACATTTGGAAAATGTAAAAATAGACTATGTAAAATATATGGATGCTTGTGTGTTTGATTACTGCGATTCGTTGAAAAATGTAGAGATAGGTTATGTTGAAACCATCGAAAGCGGTGTTTTTACGGACTGTAAATTATTGGAAAGTATAGTTATTCCTGAGGGTACTGTTTCTATAACAGGAGCATTTTTCGGTTGTTCCTCTTTGAAAACCGTTGTTCTTCCCGAAAGTTTGAAAACGATAGGGGCAGGAACATTTTATGGTTGTAGTTCTCTGAAAAGCATTAATATCCCAGAGGGTGTAACAACCATTGGAGATGAGGCATTTAAGAATTGTACTTCTTTGGAAAGCGTCAATATCCCCGAAGGCGTAACGACTATCGGAAACAGTGTATTTAATGATTGTAGTTCTCTGAAAAACATTAATATCCCCGAGGGTGTAACAACTATTGGAGATGAGGCATTTAAGAATTGTACTTCTTTGGAAAGCGTCAATATCCCCGAAAGCGTAACAACTATTGGAGACAGTGTGTTTTACTATTGTACCGCTTTAAAAACCGTAACAATTCCTGACGGAGTAAAGTTTATGGGAGCTAATGTATTCGCCTACACAAATAATCTGACTGTTTATGTCTCGGCAGGATGTGACACGAAATTTTGGAAGAGCAATTGGGTAGGAAACGCAACCGTGATATACCTCAATGATTCTCCTGAAACAGACGGCGCCGTTAAGGTAGCGACCTTCAATATAGCTAACGGCAGAGAGGTCAACTACGATTATTCGCTTCTTGCTCAGGATATTATAGACTCGGGAGCCGTTATAATCGGACTTCAAGAGGTCGATATGAATACGACGAGGAACGGCAAGCAGGATACTATGAAGCTGATTTCTGAGGCTGTGGGCTTTGAATATTATGTTTTCGGAGCTTCGCTTGAAAATTATAGGGAAGGACAGTTTGGAAACGCGATACTTTCAAAATATCCAATCATATCCTCTGAGGTTATAAAGCTTCCCAGACTGACCGACACCGAGGAGCAGAGAACGCTTCTTCACGCGGTAATACAAATCGGAGATGCTACCGTGGATTATTTTGTGACCCACATTCAGCAATCGAGCGCTACGGTACAGTTCGACGAAATAAATGCACATTTGTCGGAGTGTGAGACATTTATTCTTGTGGGAGATTTTAATTACAGTCCCGACGAAGCGATGTTTGGAAGATTTGAAAATTCTTATATGATAAACACCAAAAGTGACAGTATTACCGAAACAACGGTTGACGGACACGATTTTGACAATATTATTTTGCCCGACGGTATAGAACACGAGGGGATAAGGGTTATCAACACGGGACATTCCGACCATTATATGCTTGTTGTTGATGTGATTCTAAATAATTCTTCCAACGAATAAAAAACATAAAGGCTACCGCTTCGGCGGTAGCCTTTTCGTTAGTCTTGCCCCCGCCGACACATTTATGTGTCATTCTGAGCGGAGCAAACAATCCTGAGAATTGTTTGCGCAGTCGAACCACGCCTTAGCGTGGTAACGCCATAGGCGTTAGAATCTCGGCGGGGAGTGGCGTCAGGGTTGAATATGCGAATAAATTACGCCATCCCCTACCGAGAAATATTTGAAATTTTCACCCCGCCGTTGGAAATACCTCAAAGGCTGATTGGGTGAAACTTCTTGACATAAAATCCGATATGTATTATAATAAAAGGAGCATTTATGAAAACAGATATGGAGATAGATATGCCTGAACTTTTATCCCCTGCGGGAAATTTTGAAAAGCGG
>JAFTHJ010000186.1 GCA_017457465.1 Clostridia bacterium
ACCGCACAGTTGTCTTCAGACTCTGCCGTGGAAGCTCCAAGGTGAGGAATGATAACCGCTCCCTCAACTCCTACCATCTCGTCTGTCGGGAAGTCGGTAACGTACGCAGCTACCTTACCCGAAGCGAGAGCCGCCTTCATATCAGCAGCGTTAACGAGGTCTGCGCGAGAGAGATTGATTATTCTTACGCCGTCCTTCATCGTAGCGATAGTCTCTGCGTTTATCATATTCTTTGTAGAGGGGGTTGCGGGAACGTGGAGAGATATGTAGTCAGCCTCTTTGAATATTTCCTCAAAGGAAGCCGCCTTGTTTACGTGGTGGTTGATATTCCAAGCCGCATCAACACTGATATAAGGGTCGCATCCGAGAACGCTCATACCGAGGTGAACCGCGGAGTTCGCGACCATACCGCCGATAGCGCCAAGACCTATAACACCAAGCTTCTTGCCCATAACCTCAACACCCGCGAATTTAGACTTACCAGCCTCAACAGCCTTGGCAACGCCCTCTGTTCCAACGAGAGTATCAACCCACTTGATTCCGCCGATAACGTTACGGGAAGCGAGCATAAGCGCACATATAGCAAGTTCCTTAACGCCGTTAGCGTTAGCTCCGGGAGTGTTGAATACAACGATTCCCTCCTTCGAGCAACGGTCAACGGGAATATTGTTTACACCCGCACCCGCTCTTGCAATCGCAAGCATTTCGGGAGCGAAGGTCATATCGTGCATTGCCGCCGAACGAACCATAATGGCGTCGGGGTTCTCAACGTCTGTTCCTACGTTGTACAGGTTTTTGTCGAGCTTGTCGGTTCCGACAGCCGCAATCTTATTCAAGCAAAGTATATTTTTCATTTCTGTTATTCCTCAACACAATTATTTCTTGGGATTTTCCTCTGCGAACTTCTTCATGAAAGCAACGAGCGCTTCAATACCCGCATAGGGCATAGCATTGTAAATCGAAGCTCTCATACCGCCGACAGAACGGTGTCCCTTAAGGTTCTTAAGACCTGCCTTTGCAGCCTCGGAAGCGAACTTCTTATCGAGGTCAGCGTCACCCGTAACAAATGTTACGTTCATCATCGAGCGGCTGCCCTTCTTAACGGGAGCTACATAATAATCCTGATTATCGAGATAATCGTAAAGAAGAGCTGCCTTCTTTTCGTTTCTTATCTTCATCTCATCAAGACCGCCAATCGAGAGAATCCACTCGTAAACGAGTTTAGCCATATAAATAGCGTAGCAAGGAGGAGTATTATACATAGAGCCGTTCTCTGCCATAGTCTTCCACTCGAGCATTGTGGGCATCTTTTCCTCGGCATAGTCGAGAAGGTCCTCTCTTACGATAACGAGAGTGAGTCCCGCGGGAGCCATATTCTTCTGCGCGCCTGCGTAGATAACGCCGAAGCGGCTTACGTCAACAGGCTCGGATATGATGCAGGAGGACATATCCGCAACAAGCGGGATATCGCCTGTCTCGGGAATATATCCGTACTTTGTTCCGTAGATAGTATTATTGAAGCAAATATGTACGTACGACGCGTCGGGTCTTACCATATCCTTTGTTACCTCGGGAACGTGGTCGAAGTTATCCTCTTTTGTCGTAGCTATGCACTTAACGTCATAGCCAAGCTTCTGCGCTTCCTTGAACGCCTTTCCGGAGAACTGACCGGAAACAACATAGTCAGCCTTACCTGTTCTTCCGATAAGATTCATAGGAACTGCCGCAAACTGTGTGGATGCTCCGCCCTGAAGGAAGAGAACCTTGTAGTTGTCGGGGATGTTCATAAGTTTGCGAAGCATAGCCTCGGCATCGTTTATGATTGCCTCATAATCCGGAGATCGATGGGACATCTCCATTACTGACATTCCTGACTCTCCATAGCAGACCAATTCGGATGCTGCTTTTTGAAGGACTTCTAAAGGAAGCATGGAAGGGCCCGCTGAAAAATTGTAAACTCTGTTCATTTTCTGAACCTCCGTAAATTAATGAAACTCACGCAAAAAAGCGTGTATAGGATATATTATATTCCTATTTTTCTTATTCGTCAAGACAATATCAAAAAAAATTGTTAATTTTTTATCTTTTTCAGCTTGAAAATCGTCTTATTTTTGTAACCAAAAAGTTAGTTATCTTCAAACAAACCTCAACTGCACAAAATGCTTTAAATATATAGGATTTTAAATATCTATCAATTCCCTGAAGTCTGTTTTTCGGAGTGTTTGACATATTCCCCAAAATAACAATTTTTGTCTTATCAAGAGAAAAGAAAGATGCTGACTTATACATTCGGTAAATCAGCATCTTGTCATTGTTATTCCTTTATCATTATAAGCTCTTTCGCGTATGGAAGACTTGCTATCCAGTCACAATACGTATGCCACTCGGCAAGTTTATGCGTCTTACGGGCATAGTACATATTTATCAGATTTTCATAGTTCATCGTAACGGTACGCATCTGGTTGTAGCTCGACGGAAGCATCTGTATCATATTGTGCCACGGCTGTCTGTCCCCCTTGTCCTCGCAGAAGCGCACTCTCTGCTCCTCAAGATAATCTATCGTCGCGTCAAGCATAGCCAGACCTCCCTCGTCAAGTCTGTCACAGGAAAAGTCGGCACGTTCAAAAGGCTTGGAATGTATCTTGTGCATAGTCGAGGTGGAGTTTGCCACAGTTCCTACCTTATATGTATCGAATTCCTTCCACCAGTAAAGAGGCGCGGTTATATCGACCGACACGAATATCTGGCGCAAAAACTTTCTGTGGTCGCTTCCCGCCGTCGCGAGTCGACGAGCCAGACTCAAATCGTTCTCTCCAAGTATGTAATTTCCGTCATCATCATAGGAGCTGTCCATTCTGTCCCAACTGTTAAGCGGATTTCTTGCGCCCCTGATGGCGTTCTCAATATTCATTACAGATGTTCTCTCAAGCTTTATCATTTTCTATTCCTCTCAATCACATATCGTAGTCAAGAACAACCCTTGACTCAACAACCTTTTTAACATATTCGGCAACCTTGACGTGCTTCGGATGTACCGCGTAGACTCCGAGAGTCTGGAGACTTTCAAACTCGGTAACGAGAACCAGATCCATCGAAGCGTCGGTATGCATCAGGTCAACTCCCGTTTTCATCTTCTTTATCTCGGATATCTCGCCGACAAGCGCGTGAAGTCCCTCTCGCACAAGCGCGATATTCTCCGATTTTGTCTTACCCTCGGCATACTCCTTGAATTTCCACATAACTATATGTCTTATCATTTTTTCGACTCCTTCGGCATTTTTGAAGCTCTTTATATCAATAATATCATAAATTACCTTAAAAGTCAATTGACAATTTACGATTTATATGGTATCATTATTAATAATATGCCTATTTGTGCGCATTCAAATCAAGAAAGGTTGGAAACTTATGTTCAACGATACCCCCATTTCCTACTCGGGAGTTCAGCCCAGCGGAAATCTTACAATAGGAAACTACCTCGGAGCTATAAAGAACTTTTCTCTTTTCTCCGAAAAATACAAGTGCTTTTACTGTGTTGTGGACGAACATGCCATCACAGTCCGTCAGGTCCCCGCGGAGCTTCGCCGCAGAACCTATGAAACTCTGGCGCTCTATATGGCGTGCGGACTTGACCCCGAGAAGAACACTCTCTACGTTCAGTCACACGTAAAGGAACACGCCGAACTTGCTTGGATACTCAACTGCTTCACGATGTTCGGTGAGCTATCGCGTATGACACAGTTCAAGGATAAAAGTGCCAAGCACTCCGACAATATAAACGCGGGACTTTTCACTTACCCCACACTTATGGCGGCGGATATACTGCTTTATCAGACCGACGTCGTTCCGATAGGAATAGACCAGAAGCAGCATGTTGAGCTTTGCAGAAATATCGCGGAGCGCTTCAACCAGCTCTACCCCGACACCTTCACGATACCCGAGCCTGTAATTCCCAAGAGCGGAATGAAGATAATGTCTCTTGCGGACCCCACAAAGAAGATGTCAAAATCCGATGAGAACGCCAACGCGGTTGTCTATATTCTTGACAACAAGGATACCATAATAAGAAAGTTCAAACGCGCCGTTACCGACTCCGACACCTGTGTTCGCATAGGTGAAGGTAAGCACGGAATAAACAACCTCATCGGCATATATTCCTGCTTCACAGGCAAGAGTGTTGAGGAGATAGAGCGCGAGTTTGACGGACGCGGATACGGAGAATTCAAACTCGCCGTAGGCGAAGCTTGTGCTGACGCGCTGGCTCCGATACAGCAGAAATTCAACGAATATCTCTCTGACAAGGCTATGCTTGAGGCACAGATGAAGCGCGGAGCCGAGGAGGCTTCCTATTACGCACGTCGCACACTTTCCAAGGTTCAGAAAAAGCTGGGATTTGTAAAGATATAAGCTCCGCCGAAAAGGCTAAAGTCCTCCAAATCGGTTGACACATTTTTCTGTGTATGGTATAATTCTCTTATAACGATGCACAATATCATTTTAACTGTATTTATCTCGGGAGCGGAATTATGATAAACACATATCTTCAAAAAATTTCCGCCTGGTTCGGAAACGATATATCCGACACCTCGGCTCCGTTGCTTCCGCCTGACGGAAAGATAAAATTCAATAGCTCAAACAAAAAAATATTCAACACCTTCTTCACCGCTATAACAGTAGGCACGGTTATAGCTATGATAGCGATAATTCTTTATTATGTATACGCCTTTGCTTCGCTCTATAACGGAAGCACCAAATTCGATTGGCTTCTCGGAATATTTTCCGACTTCGTCGTAATAATGAATTATTCTCTTGAGGAAAGCCCCTATGTCGTGGGAGACTCTTCATATCCGCCCATAGCAATAGCTATTCTCTACCCATTTGCGATGATATGCAAGGACGTGTTTGCGCAATTCGAGTTCAGCGAAATGACCGCGGACGAGCTGACCGCGGAGGTCATTCTCTACCCGCAGTTCTGGATAGCTATTCTGCTCTTCTTTGCGGTATGCTCTCTGCTCATAATCCTGCTCACGTCACATCTGTTCGGCGTAAAGGGCAAGGACAGGCTCAAGCTCGGCGTGATAATAATGTTCAGCGCCCCATTTATCTACACGGTGATGCGAGGAAACACGATATATTTCGCGCTTATTTTCCTTGTTGCGTTCCTCATACTGAAAGACAGCAAGAATCCTGTCGCACGTGAGCGTTCATATATCTTTCTGGCTCTAGCGGGAGCAATCAAAATATATCCACTCTTCTTCGGCGTATTTCTGCTTAAGGACAAAAAGATTTTCGCCTCATTCAGAGTTGCAGTATCTTTCGCCTTGATATTCGGACTTTCGTTCGTCTTCTTCAGAAACGATTTCGGAGATGTTTCCCCATTTATCGATAATCTGGGTGGATTTATGTCAAACGAATTGAGACTTCTCGCGACGAACAACCTCTCAATATCAGCACAGCTTTATAAGCTACTGCATTTGTTTGTACCGAGACTTTCGGCGGAATCCACTGTTTTCAGTGTAATAAATCTTGCGGTGATATTCGTCGTATTTGCATTAAGCACCTATGCGGCGATAGCGACAAGAAGCAATTTCTCCCGTTACGCGATATGCTTCGCCATAGTCGTACTTATCCCCTCGATATCCTATTTCTACGTTATAATATTCTCTATTCTCGCGTTCCTCGAATATATCAGAGTATACGGTGATATGAATATCAAGAAGCGTATATTCTACTTCATAGCATTTCTGTTTCTCTTCACGTCATTCGTGGTTATCGCAAAGAATTTCATTCTGCACTCGCTTATAATAATGGCGATACTCGCAATTGAAATAATCTCGGTAATCAAGGAAAGACAGCAGATAAGGGCATCAAGAAAAGCTGCATAAATAATAGCAAAACCCCCCGATATCAAATAGGATATCGGGGGGTAATTTTTTACAGAGAAGCCGCGTACATCAAATCCTTCGGATTTGAGGAGCCCGAGTCGCATCGAATAACTAAAAACACCGATACCGCAAAAGCGGTATCGGTGTTTTTGGTGACCCACCGGAGACTCGAACTCCGGACCCCTTGATTAAAAGTCAAGTGCTCTACCGTCTGAGCTAGTGGGTCTTATTGGCGCTACCAATATATAATATCATAAAACGCAGATTTTGTCAAGAATATCTTTGGTGTTATTTTAAACAAAACTACGCCTCTTTATACTCCCTCAAATTGTCTTATTTTACAAATTTTATCTGTTCATTATTTTATCCGAAAGCATATAAATATGCTCGGGAATTATCTCGGGAAGCGAACCCGTATAAGTCGCATCCTCAAAATCGTGTCCTGTTATCGAGCTGCGTATAGCCTTCACCAAAAGCTTTTCCAGACCGCGCACCTTCTCTGGCTTCAGCTCTCCGCCAAAGCAATGATATCCAAGCGACGGCTTGAAATCCTTTGGAAATTGAGTATCAACATATTCCTCGAATTCGTCGGGAAAGCCGCAGCAAAGGAAAACGGCACACTGCTTGTCTGCCAAAGCTTCCTTATTATCTTTTATATATCTTTTTACTTGCTTTGACACCTTTGCCATTCTCACAGAGCTTCCAATAATAACGGTATCGTATTTCCCCGCAGAGTCGGCACTTCTCTTTTTCATATCTACTAAATCTATTTCATTGCTTACACCAAGACGCTCGGCAAGAATCCTCGCGCACTCGGCAGTCGTGCCATGCTTTGATGTATACGCTATAAGTATCTTCATTTTTTCACTTCCGTTCACTGATATAAGCACATTATACACCATTAGGCAAAAAAAAGCAAGGGGCTACCGTAAAATCACGATAGCCCCTGAAAAATCTTATTGTTGTGTATTTATTAATCCGTACGCTCCGTCGCGTCTCTTGTATACCACGCAAACATCTTCGGTCTTGTCGTTCTTGAAAACAAAGAACTCGTGCTCGAGCAGATTCATCTGCATAATAGCTTCCTCAACCGACATAGGCTTGAGCGGGAAGGTCTTTTCTCTGATAGTAAACTCCTTCTCCTCCTCAAAATCCTCATTTGTCTCAAATATTCCGTTGTCAAAAGCTCCCTGCCTGAGCTTACGCTGAAGTCTGGTCTTGTTTTTGCGTATCTGGCGCTCTATTGAATAAACCGCTTTGTCAAGCGCGTTGCGGAAGGTCTCGTCCTCAACCTCGCTTCGGAAGATTATTCCCGACGCAGTTATCGTAATTTCAAGGCATTTACGGTTATGCTTGGAAGAAAGCGTGACATTTGCCGAGCATTCGTCACTGAAATACTTGTCAAGCTTTTTCAGCTTTTCGTCAATAGTTTCCTTCATTTCACTCCAAACATTCATTTGTCTGCCGATAATGTTAACTTTCATCTTGATTCCTCCTTGAAACTTATATAAACGAAGATATAAAATCTCCATTTATATTATATCACAAGCTCTGTAATTTGTAAACAGTATATGATAAATTTAATTAATTTTTACATTTTTTGTGCATATTCTACACAAAAATGTTATTTTTTGCAATTCACGAATAAACGCATATGTGCATAACATAGAAATTGAAAATCATATTGTTTTTTCATTGATTTCTCCCGCCATTTGTGATATAATTATAGGTGCAGACGCAAAAAAGCAAGTCGGCTCAAAACGAGTCGACTTGCTTTTTTATTCAAACTCTTATTATATTACTCCACGCCTGTTTGCCGTCTGCGTCAATAACGAACGCGCGGACATATTTTTCAAAATCCCTCACAGTATACTCCGCCGAGGTAATTCCCTCTCCGTGAGCGCTGCGCACCGTCCACGCCGCCTGTGTGGCGAAGTAGATATGCTTAACGGGAGAGCAATCGACACGGAAATTGTTGCCGTCTCTTGTCAGATGAATCTCGGGACCTTGAGTCGCATAAAACCTTTTAGCGAGAATTGCCTCCTTGAGAGCGGCGGGCTCTGTTGTATCACATTCGACCATTATATAGGAAACGCAGTTGTCCTCGCCCTCATAAAAGTGGGTATCATCAGTAGCAAAAAGGAGGAAGTCCTTGCCTCGGTTAGCCGTCATATCCACGAGCAAAGAGGAGTCTGGTCTGAATGACTCCCCCACCGCAGACACAGAGTTATATATCTCGGTCGCATCAACATTCTCCATACCCGCAAGAATATCGGGAGGATTGAGCGACCACGCGGGATGCGCTATCACGGCGATTCCGTTTTCTCTATGAATCTTATCGGCTATCTCCGCGGGTGTGTTCGTCCGCTCGGGCTTCGGGTCATTGTCGGTAAAAAGCGAAACCATATGGTAAACACCTTCCATACAATCATTTCCGCCTACATTAAACTCTGCTCCCGAAATGATTTTGAGTCCGTTTATCTCACCGAAGCCGTTGTAAAGCCAGTGGTCTGTCAGAGCTATCGCGTCATATCCCGCCGACTTATAAATTTCGGCAACCTCCTCGGGAGTTTTTCTGCCGTCGCTTCGGGTAGTGTGAATATGCAAACCGAGCTTCTGTCTCTTTTTACCGTAAATATCAATATACATATTCCCTCCACTTAAAAGACGATAATATTACTCCACGCCTGTTTGCCGTCCGCATCTATAACGAACGCGCGAACGAAGCAATCGGTATCCACCGGGGTATACTCGGCGTGTGTAAGCGCCTCGCCGTGCGTGGCTCGTTTACATATAGAGGTGTTCGAAGCAAAATATATATGCTCTACAGGAGAACAGTCAACGACGAAATTATCGCCATCTCTTGTCAGATGAAGCTCGGGGCCCTGTGTCGCGTAAAAGCGTTGCTCCAATATAGCCTTCTTGATATCCTCCGGCTCATTGCTCTCGCACTCCGCCATAATATACGACACGCAATTGTCCGCTCCCTTAGAGCCGTGAGCATCATCGGTTGCGAGAAGCGGATAGACACCGCCCATATACGCCGCCGTATCTATTATCAGAGAGGAGTCGGGGCGGAAATTATAATTCACCGCCGACACAGTATTGTATATCTCGGTCGCGTCTATACCGTCAAGTGCCAACATCATCTCGGGCGTATTGAGCGACCACGCGGGATGAGCCAGAACGGCAAGACCGTCCGCGGCGTGAATTTTATCTATGATAGTCTGCGCCGAGTCTGCCTTATCGGGATTTGGGTTTTCTTTAGCGAAAAGAGAGAGGATATGGTATATACCGCATCTTGCGTCCTTGCCTCCGATATCAAATTCCGCGCCAGAAATTATCCGCAGTCCGCCGATTTCGGGAATGTCATTATAATGCCAGTGGTCGGTGATAGCAAGTGCGTCATATCCCGCCGACTTGTAAATCTCGGCAACCTCCTCGGGAGTCTTTTTTCCGTCAGACATCGTGGAATGACAATGAAGCCCCACCTTTTGTCTTGTTTTCCCAAACATATCCTTATACATAAGCTAAAGCCTCCTTAAACATCTTTCGCCATATTTTAACACACGCGTAATTATATTTCAAGTGTTTTGACGATTTTTCTCGGATTATTTTTCTGCGCTGAAAGTGCCCTGAAGCGTTGAGGAGAGCAGCCCTTTTTCGCTTTAAAAATACTCGATAGCTGGGTGTAATCACCGTAACCCACGAGATGGGCTATCTCTCTTATGCCAAGGTCTGTCTCAAGCAGCAGACGAGCTGCCTCCTCAACTCTGCGCAATATAAGATATTCCTTTGGGGATATTCCTCTGTATTCAACGAATATACGGCAAAGATACTTGCGGGAGATATGAAGCATCGCGGCTATCTCCTCTATTTTTATATTAGAGGCATAGTTTTCGTTGATATAATTTATAGTCTGACGGACATATCCTTGCTTGACTCCACCGCCGAGCATTCTGTCGCTATAGCGCTTTTTATGGTAAGACATAAGCTCATAAAATTTTGAGTACATATACATATCCATATCAAGCCCCGAATGCTCGGAGTATAGCAAATCCTCAAAAACTTCGGTAACCTTGTCAAAAAAATCAAACTCGAAGATACAGCTCTCCTCGGTTATGCCGACGCTCCGCAGAAGCCCATACGCATCCCTGCCCCCGAATATCATCCAACAAAAGTGCCATGGGTCATCGTGGTCGGCAGACATAGTGTCAACCGTATCGGGAAACATAACGAATCCCTGCCCTC
>JAFTHJ010000187.1 GCA_017457465.1 Clostridia bacterium
CTTGCCACGACCGTCAAATAGCTCTACTGATTATTTTACGCGCCTCTATACGCGCTTCTCTGTCGTATTCGAGAATATTCTCAAGCGACTTTGCTTTATTTGCCGCCGAGAGAATATCTACCACCTCGGTGACCGTTTCGGTAATACCGTAGAATGAAAGCCTTCTGTCGAGGAAAGCTGCCACAGCCTCCTCATTAGCCGCGTTGACTACCGCGGGCAGAGCGCCACCCGCGCCTATTGCCTCGGTAGCGCACTTCAGGAGCGCAAAGGTATCGGTATCGGGCTTTGCGAATGAAAGTCCCGAAAGCTTTGAAAAATCAAGCTCGTTAATAACCGCCTCGACTCTGTCGGGATATGTGAGTGCGTATTGAGCGCAAAGCCTCATATCGGGAACCGAGAGCTGGGCGATAATACTGTTATCAATATATTCCACCATAGAGTGAATTATACTCTCGCGGTGAACCACGACCTCGACTTTCTCGGCGGGAACTCCGAAAAGATGAACCGCTTCAATCACCTCGAAGCCTTTATTCATAAGTGTGGCGCTGTCGATAGTTATCTTCGCGCCCATCTTCCACGTTGGGTGAGCGAGAGCCTGTTCGACGGTGATATCCTTCAGCTGCTCAACGGTAGAGCCGAAGAAAGGTCCGCCCGATGCCGTAAGAATAAGCTTCTTGATCTCATTCTTTTTGCCCGACTTGAGGCACTGAAAAATCGCGCAATGCTCACTGTCCACAGGGAGTATCTCCACTCCCTTCTCCGCGGCTCTTCTCATAACTATCTCACCCGCGACCACAAGCGACTCCTTGTTTGCGAGTGCAAGTCTTGCTCCCGAATCTATAACAGCAAGTGTGGGCTTGAGTCCCGCCTTGCCTATTATCGAGTTGAGCACAACGTCGTTATCGGCAGAGGCTATCATCTCGCATATTCCCGCTTCTCCCGAAAACACCTTAATGTCGGTATCCGCAAGTCTTTCGCGAAGGTCCTTTGCCGCACTCCCGTCCGCCATAGCGCAGAATTCAACTCCGAATTCTCTCGCTATCTCCTCTGTTCTTTTTACGTTTGAATTTGCGCTGATACCCGTCACTCTCACGCCGTTGGCTCTCGCCACATCGACCGCCTGCTCTCCGACAGAGCCTGTCGTTCCGAGTATCATCATTCTTTTGCTTTTTATATCAGACATTTTTAACCGCCTTATAAAATGTTTATTCCCGTAATTGACGCAAACATACACATCATCACGATACCGAGCGAGACCGCAAGGATAGAGTCGAATCTATCAAGCATTCCGCCGTGTCCGGGAAAAAGCTTTCCGTAATCCTTGATACCGTAATGACGCTTGATAACCGACATTATAAGGTCGCCTATCTGCGCGATAACCGCCGCTATCACTCCGCCTATCGCAAGGAAGATGAGGTTTGCGTCGGTGCCGAAGAATGCGTCGGTCACTATCCCCAAAACAACAAAGGATATTGAGCAGAACACCGTTCCGCCAATGCTTCCCTCAACTGTCTTTTTAGGGCTTACGTCGGGTATGAGCTTATGCTTTCCGAAAAACACGCCTGTGAAATAGGCGAAGATATCGGTTATCCAAGCTCCGAGGAATATCAGAAGATATATATACTTTCCATTCTCTCCGAAATCACGGATATAAAGTATCGCGTTAAGCGCCGCGATTATGTAAAGAGACACGGTGAATATCGTTGCCGCATCGGAAAACTTTATTTTTCCGTGAGATGTTATCGCCAATGTAAACAGATACATCAGATAAAGCGCTCCGCAAATAAATGCGATTGTCGCAAAATGATAGAGATTTTCCATATATCTGACAAGGAACGGACAGGCAACTCCAAGCGCATAAAGCGGCGCGGAGATATAAAGCTTATTCGCCCCGATACACTTCAGCATCTCGGCAAGTGATATTACCGTTACGGCTGCGAGTGCCACACATATCACTACTGTATTTGAAAAGTAAAGCACAGGCAAAAGCACACATACCGCAACAACTGACGTTATAATTCTTGTTTTCATTATTACCTCTCGGTTATACTCCGCCAAAACGGCGTTTTCTGTTCATATAATTCTCTACAGCCGCGTCAACGTCTCCCGACTTGAAATCGGGCCAGAGCACGTCTGTGAAATAAAGCTCGGCATAAGCCGACTGCCACAGCAAAAAGTTTGATATTCTCATATCCCCGCCCGTGCGGACTATAAGGTCAAGCTCGGGGGACTCATTCGTATAGAGAGCCGAGCTGATATCCTCCTCGGTAAGCTCGGTCTTCCCCTGTGCCACAAGCTTGTTCACCGCCATCACTATCTCGTCTCTTCCGCCGTAATTTAGCGCAAGGTTGACTATGTATTTATATGATGCCGAATTTCTTTCTATATCTATCATCTTCTGGCGCATATGTTCGGGAAAAACCGATTTGTCGCCCAAAAAGATAAATCTTACGTCGTTCTTTTTAAGTCTTTTTTCGCAGTCGTCAAGATAATTATCGAGAAGCTTCATAATAGAATCGACCTCCTTCTGCGGTCTTTTCCAGTTCTCGGTGGAAAAAACATAGAAGGTCTGCGCCGCTATCCCCATATGACAGCAGTAGTCCATTATTTTCTCAAAAACGTCCGCGCCGAATTTATGCCCGTACTCACGGGGCATTCCTCTTTTTTTTGCCCATCTTCCGTTTCCGTCCATAATAAAGCCTATATGCTTTATATTGGCTTCCTCGGCGGTAAATTTAACTTCCTTTTTTGCCATTTGGCTTTCCTCCTAATCTTTCGGGTTAAAACAAGATTGGGCGGCTGGGCCGCCCAATCTACAGAAAGCCTCATATCTGCATGATTTCTTTCTCTTTTTTAGATGTTATTCCATCAA
>JAFTHJ010000188.1 GCA_017457465.1 Clostridia bacterium
GCTTTTGAGAGAGGAGAAATAGATTATCGGTGTGTCCTCTCGGATATAAGGGTTGGATGTGATACACTCTATGCTTTTTTTGCGCTCTGTGGCATTGAGCTTGTCAGACTTTGTGGCGACTACGATATAGGGGATATCAGCGCCGTTCATAAAGTCGAGCATCATCTCGTCGTCCTTTGTCGGTCCGATGCGGCTGTCCACGAGCTGAACGACAAGCTTGAGCAGGTCGATGTTCGGGTTCTTGGTGAAGTATCCGTCTGTCAGAGATGACCATTGCTTCTGGTTATCGTTGCTTCTTTTCGCGAATCCGTACCCTGGCAGGTCGACAAGAAACAGTTTTTTGTCGACATCATAGAAATTTACCGTGATGGTCTTTCCGGGTGCCGAGCTTACTCGCGCAAGAGATTTTCTTCCGAGCAGTGTGTTTATAAGTGAGCTTTTTCCGACATTTGAGCGTCCCGAAAGGGCGACCTGTGCCATCTTGTCGGTGGGGAACTGACGGGGCAGTCCCGCGCTTATTCGGAGAGATACGTTTTGTGTGTTTATAGGCATAACCTTCGCCTTTCTTTATCTTATGACGGTAACGGCGTCAGAAGCGTTACTTACCGTTGGAATTATTGTTGGAAGCGCTTCCTCGGATTCGGTCGCTTTTCTGGCGCTTTCAGCTTTTTGGGGGACGAGAGCGTTTTTGAGGATATCCTCCGCAGTCTTGCAGGGGACAAAGCGGATATTTTCCTTTACCGCCGTATCAAGCTCCTCGAAATCACGCATATTGTCGGCAGGGATAAGCACCGTGCTGACACCCGCGGAATACGCCGCCATAGTCTTCTCCCGCAGACCGCCTATAGCGAGAACATTTCCGCGCAGGGATATCTCGCCGGTCATAGCGATATCTCTGCGCACGGGAATTCCCGTTATCGCGCTGACTATCGCGGTTATCATAGTGACACCTGCCGAGGGACCGTCCTTGGGAACCGCGCCTTCGGGGAAGTGAATATGTATATCGTGTTTCTTGTAGAAATCGGGAGCAATTCCGTATTTTGAGGATATCGAGCGGACATAGCTTACCGCTATCTTTGCCGATTCCTTCATAACGTCTCCGAGGGAGCCCGTTACCTCTATCTTACCCTCTCCGTCGAGAATGAGCGCCTCTACCTTGAGCAGGTCGCCTCCCGCCTCGGTGTAGGCGAGTCCGTTTACCACACCGACCTCGTTTCGGTCGGATATATGCTCGGGAAGAAGCTTTCTTTCTCCGAGATACTCCTTTACATCGGTTGACTTGACGGTGAGCTTTGTAAGCGAGGAATCCTCTACGAATCTCTTTGCCGCCTTTCTTATCACGTCGGCGAGTGTTCTCTCAAGATTTCTCACTCCCGCTTCACGGGTATAATAATCAATTATCTCGATTATCGCGCTATCGTCTATGCGAAGCATCTTTTTGGTCATACCGTGACGGCGCAGCTGCTTGGGAAGCAGATGGTTTTTGGCGATAGCGAGTTTTTCGGTCTTTGTGTAGGAACGGAGCTTGATTACCTCCATTCTGTCGAGCAAGGGCCTCGGAACGGTATCGAGAGTGTTCGCCGTGGCGATAAAGACACAGTTCGAGAGGTCAAAGGGAAGCTCCACGAAGTGGTCGCGGAAATTTTTGTTCTGCTCACTGTCAAGCACCTCGAGAAGCGCGGAGGCGGGGTCGCCGTGCGCGTCGCGCGTGAGCTTGTCTATTTCGTCAAGCAGAATAAGCGGGTTGTTCGATTTCGCTTGGGATATTGCGTTTATTATACGTCCGGGCATAGCGCCAATATAGGTCTTTCTGTGTCCCCTTATGTCAGCCTCATCGCGGATACCGCCGAGCGAGACTCGCACGTAATTTCGCTTCATGGCTCTCGCGACGGATTCGGCAATAGAGGTCTTACCGACACCGGGAGGGCCGACACGACAGATTATCTGGTTTCGAAGCTCGGGATTAAGCTGCTTTACCGCGAGAAATTCGAGAATTCTGTCCTTGACCTTTTCCATTCCGTCGTGGTCCGCGTCAAGTATCTTTTTCGCCGCCGACACGCTGACTCTGTCCTTGGTCGATACCGTCCACGGCAATTCTATACAGGTGTCGAGATAAGTGCGGAGCACCGCCGCCTCGGAGGAGCCGAACGGAAGCTTTTCGAGCCTCGACGCTTCCTTCATAAGCTTTTCGGCAATATGTTCGGGCAGCTTTGCCTCGCGTATTTTTCTGGCATATTCGTCGGTCTCGTCCTCGTCGTCCTCGTTAAGCTCGTTCTTTATAACGCGTATCTGCTCACGCAGATAGTATTCTTTCTGATTTCGGTTGATGTTGCTTCTGACTCTTTTTTGAATATTAAGCTCGTATTCAAGGAGCTTTGTCTCACTCTGAAGCAGGGCGATAAGTATTTCTATTCTCTTTACAGGCTCGTAGCATTCAAGTACCTTTTGCTTGTCGTCATATCTCACGAGAATGTTCGATGCGATAAAGTCGGCAAGAAGCGCGGGGGATTTTATCGACTTTGCCGTCATAATTATGTCATCGCTCACCGAGGGGAGAAGCTTGACCAGCTTTTCTACCTCGCCGAGCATCGCGTGGGAATAAGCCTCGTTGCGAAGACTGTCCTCATCGGACATCATAACTATTTTGGAGATAGCGTCCGCCACGGTGTAGTCCGCAAAGCTGCGGAATTCAACGACGGTTGCGCGGGTATATCCCTCCGCGATAAGGCGCATATTGCCCTCGGGAGTTTTTATTGACTGCTTTATTTTTGCCACCGTTCCGACTCTGTAGAGATTTTCGGCGGTGATGTCGTCAGCGTCGTCCACAAATTTCTTTGTCGCGCAAAGAAGCACCATCGAGTCTGTCGCGAAAGCCGCCTCGGCAGCCTTGATGCATACCTCGTGAGTTATTTCAAAATTCAGCGTTACCCCGGGGAATGCCACCACTCCGCGGAGCGGAATGACGGGGAGGGAGAGCTGTTCTGCTTTTTCTATATATTTTCTCATAATTATCCTTTTTTTGATTCAACTGTTTTCCGAATACTAATATTCATATCATTATAACACACTTTTCGCTTAATTTCTACCCCATTTTGAATAATTTAATATTTTGTTCAATATATATTATATTTACACAGAAAAAATTCTTGGCTTGTATTCTTTTTTTGCGATTGACAAAGCCTCTCGGGTATAATATAATTATACTCGAAAGAGATTTATTCACGGAGGATGAGCTTATGCCTCGTTTTTTTGTAAGACAGAATCAGATAGAGGAAAATAAAATAAAGATAATCGGTGAGGACGCAAGACACATCTCGCGCTCACTCCGAATGGCGGTAGGTGAGCATATAACCGTCTGCGATATGCAGAGCAGAGAATACGATTGCGTTCTGCGTGACTTCGGCGAGACCGAGGTCGTAGCCGAGATACTCGGAGTTAAGGAATCGGAAAATGAGCCGCCCTGCTACATAAAGCTATATCAGGCTCTCCCGAAAGGAGACAAGCTCGACACCGTCATACAAAAAGCGGTCGAGTGCGGAGTGGGTGAGATAATTCCCTTTGAGAGCGAGAGGTGTGTCGTGAGAATGAAGCCCGAGGCGGAGGAGAAAAAGACACAGCGCAGAAACAGAATAGCCGCCGAGGCGGCAAAGCAATGCGGCAGAAGCGCTATCCCCGCAGTATCGAGGACGGTGGATTTCGATAATATGATGAGCGGGGCGGGTGAGAGTGAGATTTGTCTGTTCTGCTATGAGGGTGACGGAACCAAGCCGCTTGGCGTTATACTTAAAGAGCTTTGCGTGGAGGGAAATTTGCCGAAAAGTATTTCCGTTATTATCGGAAGCGAGGGCGGATTTTCATTGGACGAAGCGGCGCGTTGCCGCGAGTCGGGAATGATAATGACGGGACTCGGTAAGCGAATTTTGCGTACGGAGACGGCGTCGGGCTTTGTTTTGTCTTGCATTTCCTGCTTTAGTGAGCTGTCGTAAGCCTTTGAATTTTGGTGATTTTTTACTAACGATTTGGCGAATGTGCAAATAAGGAACAAAAAAATTCAAAAAATTTATAAAAAATATTGAAAAACCTATTGAAAAATCACAAAAAATAGTATAAAATATAGGGTAGTATACACAACGCGATATTTTGAAAACAAAAAATGTGAGGTATAGACTGATGTCAAACAGATTATTTCAAGGTGTTATATACCAGATGAAGGACGCGTTTGACCGCATCATAGGCGTTATTGACGAAAACGGTGTGGTTATTTCCTGCTCCGACCTGGGCAAGATGGGAGACGTGAGACAGGGCGTTCGCGAGGAGCTGTCATTTTCCTCGGAGGTAATGGCTATTGACGGGTATACATACCGTTATATGGGAGTCGGACAGAAGAGCGAGTATATCGTGTTCATTGAGGGACAGGATAAGATGGCTGAAAAGATGTCCAAGCTTCTTGCCGTTTCTCTCGGCAACATAAAGAGCCTTTACGACGAGAAGTACGACAAGGGCTCCTTCA
>JAFTHJ010000189.1 GCA_017457465.1 Clostridia bacterium
ATTCCACAACGCTCCGAGCAATGGAGGTTGAATACGGAGTAGTTCCGCTGCCCAAGTATGACACAAATCAGGAGACCTACGGTACCTCCTCCGAGGCGGTACACTCTCAATTCGCTATTCCGAGAGCGGGAACCCAGAACACAGAGGCTTCGGCAGTTCTTGAGCTGCTCTGCTTTGAAACCTATAGAAATGTTACACTGACATACTTTGAGTCCACCCTCAAGGCTAAAAATATGAAGGACGGAGAATCCACCGAAATGCTTGATATCGTGGTGGCTTCCATTACCTGTGACTTTGGAGCATATTATTCAACTCAAGTTACGTGGCCTTTCCCTGTAATCGGAACAGAGAAGGATCTCGGCTCTTATGTGAGTCAAAAGAGAGGTATGATGACGCCCAAGCTCACTGCTCTCATATCAAACCTTGACAAATTGGCAGATTAAGTATAAAATAGTAGAGTAAGGAAAAAGAAAGGTGCGCTCCTTTGGTGTGAGCGATAAGGATATGGAAATATTGGAACTGAAGAAGCGTGCTTTCGACTATATTGATAGCATAAGCGATAGGATAATCGAACACGGCAAAAGAATAATGGAGATGCCCGAGCTTGGTTACAGAGAGGTAAAGACCTCGGCTTATGTTGAGAATGAAATGAAAAAACTTGGACTCGCGGATATCCGCGGCGTGGCGCTCACAGGCGTCACGTCGCGTCTGCGGGGAGAGGACGGAAAAGCGAACGTCTGCGTTATCGGAGAGCTTGACGCGGTTCTTACGGCGGACCACCCTATGGCGGATAAGCAAACGGGCGCGGCACACTCCTGCGGACATAATATTCAGATAGCCCAGATGCTTGGATGCGCCGACGCGCTGAAGAACAGCGGAGTGTCGGAATATCTCGCGGGGGATGTCACTTTCCTTGCCGTACCCGCGGAGGAATTCGTCGAGCTTGATTACAGGCACACCCTTTGCAAGGAGGGGCAGATAAAGGAATTAAGCGGAAAAAAGGAGCTTATAGCTCAAGGATTTTTCAAGGATATATCCTGCGCTATGATGGTTCATTCACAGCCGAATGAGCCCGAGAGAAGCTGCTATATTGACTGTAAAAGTCTTGGCTTTGTGGCGAAGAAAATAAGATTTATCGGAAAGTCCGCTCACGCGGGAGGCGCTCCACACGAGGGAATAAACGCGCTTAACGCGGCAATGGCTGCAATGATGTGTATTCACGCTATGCGCGAAACCTTCAGAGACGAGGATAAGATAAGAGTTCACCCAATCATAACGAAGGGGGGCGACCTCGTTAATGTGGTTCCCGCCGACGTTACTATGGAAACATACGTCAGAGGGGCAACTCCCGAAGCTATCGCGGATGCTTGTTTTAAGGTAGACAGAGCTATTCGCGGAGCGGCGTATGCACTTGGAGCAGAGGTTGAGATAGAGGATATCGGAAGCTATGCTCCGCTCAAACAGGATACCGCTCTTGGGGAGCTGTTTGAGAAAAACGCCTTGGAATTTATCTCCGAGGAAAAGATATATCACGGGGTTGATATGGTAGGCTCGACCGATATGGGGGATTTAAGCCTCGAGATACCGTCTATACAGCCCACTTTCGGTGGATATTGCGGGGGAGCGCACAGCAAAGAGTTTTGCAGTGCCGATGATTATGTCACCCATATATTGCCCTGCAAGATAATGACGGCTACCGTGATAGACCTTCTCGCAAACGGAGCAGAGGCGGCAATTAAGATACGAGAAAGCTACGACCGTAATAACGGCAACAGATAAAGCAAATTAAGAATTACAGATAGGAGAAAGAGATGTTGACAAACGAACAGCTTAACGCGATGATGACAGAGCCCTCCGCGGCGCTTATAGAAGATATGAAAAAAATAGAGGGCGACATAATGATACTCGGCGCTGGTGGAAAAATGGGTCCGACACTTTGTGAACTTGCGGCGAAAGCAGCGAAGGCGGCAGGTGTTGAGAAGAAGATATACGCGGTATCCAGATTCAGCTCCGAGGAGGCGTGTCGCTATCTTCAGGATTGCGGAGTTACTGTTATAAAGGCAGACCTTCTTGATATGGAAGCACTCGAAAAGCTTCCCGATGTTGAGAATATTATCTATATGCCGGGCAAAAAGTTTGGAACGGATGGAAATGAGTGGGAAACATGGGCTATGAACTCGACTCTCCCCGCATTCGTCGCTAATAAGTACAAGAACTCGAGAATAGTTGTTTTCTCCTCGGCAAACATATACCCGATAAGTCCCGTCAACCGTTGCGGTTGCACCGAGAAGGACCCTGTTATTCCTATGGGAGAATATCCTATGAGCTGTCTCGCAAGAGAGAGGGCATTTGAGTATGTCGCAAACCGTTACGGAACAAAGGTTTTTATATACAGACTTTGCTTTGCGGTTGCGCTTAATTACGGCGTACTTTGCGATATAGGTATGAATATTATAGAGGGCAAACCCGTGCAGCTCGGGAACGCCTGTTTCAATTACATATGGCAGGGAAGTGCCAACGAATATGCTATCAGAGCAATACTTCTGGCGGATTCCCCTGTTGTTAAGATGAATATTTCGGGACCCGAGATGGTTTCTGTAAAATATGTTGCCGAAAAGCTTGGCGAAGCGCTCGGAATAGAGCCTGTATTTGAGGGCGAACCTCAAAATGACGCATATCTTGTGAACACAATGGAGTGTGTCAAGGCGTTCGGATATCCCGCTATCAGCGCTGGTGAGCTTATAGATATGCAGGGCGAATGGCTCAAGAATGGCGGAAAGACGCTTGGAAAGCCTACTCACTTTGAGGCGAGAAACGGAAAGTATTAATTTTTACAGGGAGACTTGAAATGGAAAGAAACGCAAAACAGACTAAACAGAATATACTCAACGCCGCTATAAAGGAGTTTTCGGATAAAGGACTTGCGGGGGCGAGAATAGACACTATCGCGGCGGACGCGGGTTGTAACAAGGGTATGATATATCAGTATTACGGCTCAAAGGATGCCCTTTACGAGAGCGTTATAAAATATGAATACGAAACTCTGTCGCTGGTCGAGGCGGATATCGTCAATAAAAATCACGATTATCTGGATATGATATCGGTTATAGTTGACAGATATTTTGATTTCCTTTTCGAGCATCCCGATTTTGTTAAGATAATTATGTGGGAGAATCTTAATGAGGCGAGAACAATGAAGAATATCGGAATAGCCTATAAGGCGCCCATTATCGAGGCGGTCGAAAATATGGTAAGAAAGGGAAGAAGCGAGGGCGTTTTCCGCGAGGACGTCAAAACACGCCACGTTGTTTTTGCCCTTATAACGGGAGCGTTCTCATATTTTTCAAACAAATATACGCTTCCTCACCTGCTTGGAATGGACCTTGATGACGAAAAAGTTGTTCGCACACACAAGGAGATAATCAAGCAGTCTATAACGAGCTATCTCACAAAGGAATAAAAGCGAGAAAGGAATTCAGCTTTATGAAAATTTTGGTCACGGTTCCCGAGGGACCTGTCAGAACCAGCTTTTTTCCTCCCCATGTCTGCAAAAGACTTGAAGAGATTGGAGAGGTTGAATATAATACCACGGGAAGAAATTACACGCCCGATGAGCTTCGCGAACACCTTATGGGTAAGGATGTGGCGCTTACGGGGTGGGGTACCGGACTTCTCGACGAATATGTTCTTGATGGCAACGATACACTGAAGCTTCTCGCGCATACGGGCGGCTCGGTCACTCCTGTTGCGTCTGAATATCTTTACGGTAAGGGAATAAAGGTGATAAGCGGAAAC
>JAFTHJ010000190.1 GCA_017457465.1 Clostridia bacterium
AACCCCTATGAGAGAAGAATTATTCACTCCGAGGTTCAGAATATCGAGGGAGTTTCCACCAACTCGATAGGCTCCGATGGTAACAGAAAGGTCGTTATGTACCTTGATGCCAAGGGCGCGGCTAAAAAAGACTGATAATACGGTTTTGTAACCTGAAACGAGTGTCGGGATTTGTTGATATACTACAAATTCCGACACTCTTTTTGTCGAAAAATTTCTTGCGATATGAAAAAGCATTGTTGACATTCATTTTCTGTTATGGTATAATTTAATAAGAGAAGAACAAGCGATAGCTTGTGGGTTTTCTGTAACCGGCGGATAAATGGAATTGACCATGCGGAAGCAGAGAATTATATGCCGACCGCCTGGGCAGTCCTTTCGTTATGTGTGGGACTGTCCGTTTTTGCTTTTATTTTTACTTTTTGGAGGAAGAAATGAAAAAAGTTGGAATTCTTATGGGTAGCGACAGCGACCTGCCGATAGTTGAAAAGGCTATCAATACACTTGCGGAATACGGAGTGCCTTACGAGGTTCACGTTTTTTCTGCTCACAGAACCCCCGTAGAGGCGAAGGAGTTTTCCGAGAACGCCAGAAAGAACGGCTTCGGCGCTATCATAGCCGCGGCGGGAATGGCGGCGCATCTCGCGGGAGCGGTTGCGGCTAATACCACGCTTCCTGTTATCGGAATCCCGATAAAATGCAAAAATCTCGACGGAATGGACGCGCTTCTGTCCACCGTTCAGATGCCCACGGGAATCCCCGTAGCTACCGTTGCGATAGACGGTGCGGCAAACGCGGCTCTTATCGCTATCGAGATACTCGCGGTCACAGACGACACTCTTGCCGAGAAGCTTGACGCGGCTCGCCGTGCGGGAGCGCAGAAGGTGCTCGAGAAGAACAGAGCTATAGAGGAAAAATACAACAAGTAAATAATGCGTTCCATAAGAACGGGACTAAATAAAGAAAGGTCAGGGATAAAGATGAAAAGTTTTAGTGAGAGCTACAAGGCGGCGGGTGTTGATATAACCGCCGGATACAAGGCAGTTGAGCTTATGAAGGCTCATATTGCGAGAACAAAGAATGAGGGCTGTCTTGACGATGTCGGCGGCTTTGGCGGTTGCTTCGGACTTCCTGTTGCGGGAATGGAGGAGCCTGTGCTCGTATCGGGAACCGACGGTTGCGGTACAAAGGTCAAACTTGCGATACTGATGGACAAGCACGATACAATAGGAATCGATGCCGTTGCTATGTGCGTTAACGACATTATCTGCTGCGGAGCGAAGCCGCTCTTCTTCCTTGACTACATCGCTTGCGGAAAGAATATTCCCGAGAAGATAGCGTCAATAGTCAGCGGAGTTGCCGAGGGTTGTGTTCAGTCGGGCGCGGCGCTCATAGGCGGTGAGACCGCGGAGCACCCCGGTATGATGCCCGAGGACGATTACGACCTCGCGGGATTTGCCGTAGGCGTGGTTGATAAGAAAAAGATACTTGATAACACCAGAATGGCAGAGGGAGACGTGGTTATCGCTCTCGCGTCGAGCGGAGTTCACTCCAACGGATTTTCTTTGGTAAGAAGAGTGTTCGATATAGACAATAATCCCGATAGCCTTTACGTTCCTTGCGAGGCGCTTGACGGAAAGAGCATTGCCGAAACGCTTCTCACTCCCACCAAGATATATGTCAAGAGCGTACTTGCTTTGCTTGAAAAGGTCGACGTAAAGGGTATCAGCCATATCACGGGCGGCGGATTCTATGAGAATATCCCGAGAGCGCTTCCCAAGGGACTTTCGGCGAAGATTACGAAGAGCGCTGTCAAGGTGCTTCCTATCTTCGAGCTTATCGCAAAGACGGGTAATGTACCCGAGAGAGATATGTATAACACCTACAATATGGGTGTCGGAATGAGCATAGTCGTTCCCGCGGCAGAGGTCGAGAAGGCGCTTGAAATTCTCAAGGCTAACGGCGAGGATGCTTATGTTATCGGCGAGATCATCAAGAGCGACGAAGGCGTGGTGTTCTGCTGATGAGTATGAAGAAAATTGCGGTCTTGGTGTCGGGCGGAGGAACTAATCTTCAGGCTCTCATAGATGCCGAGGGCAGGGGAATGTTCGGTGAGAGCAAAATAACTCTTGTCGTGGCTTCCAAGGACGGCGTTTACGCGCTCGAGAGAGCGAAAAACGCGGGTATCGCTTCAAAGGTTCTCGCGCGTAAGGATTACGATAGCATTGCGGATTATTCACGCGCTCTTGCCGACACGCTTACGTCAGAGGGGATAGACCTCGTGGTACTTGCGGGATTTCTGACCATCATTGATGAGCAGGTATATGAAGCTTTCCCGAACAAGATAATCAATGTCCACCCCGCGCTTATCCCGTCCTTCTGCGGAAAGGGATATTACGGACTCCGTGTTCACGAGGCGGCGCTTGAGAAGGGAGTCAAGGTCTCGGGTGCCACCGTGCATATTGTCACCCCCGAGTGTGACGCGGGACCGATAATACTTCAGAGAGCGGTTGAGGTCAAGCAGGACGATACCCCCGAGATACTCCAGAGAAGAATAATGGAAGAAGCGGAATGGGAGATACTTCCCGAGGCTGTGCGGCTGTTCTGCTTCGATAAGATTACCGTAAAAGATAATAAGGTCTATATTGATTGATACAGAGGAGATAAAAAATGAAGGTTTCAACTATTGCGAACGAGCTTAATTCTCTCGCTTATCACGGCAGAGGAATCATCATCGGCAAGAGTGCCGACTCAAAGAAGGCGGTAACCGCTTACTTCATTATGGGAAGAAGCGTAAACAGCCGCAACCGCGTATTCGTTGCAGAGGGCGACGCTATGCGTACAAAGGCGTTTGACGAGTCGAAGATGGTCGACCCCCATCTTATCATCTACTACCCCGTAAGAGTGCTTGGAAATAAGACTATCGTAACGAACGGTGACCAGACCGATACGATATACGAGCTTATGGATAAGCAGATGACCTTTGAACAGGCGCTTCGTACCCGTGAGTTTGAGGACGACAAGCCCAACTTCACACCCCGTATATCGGGTATAATCCACCGCGAGAACGGAGATATGAATTACGCGATGTCTATTCTCAAGAGCGCAGAGGGCGATGACTCGAGTTGTGAGAGATTTACATACGCATACTCCTCGCCTATCGCGGGTAGAGCAAAGTTTATTCACACCTATAACGGAGACGGAAATCCGCTGCCCTCCTTTGAGGGAGAGCCCAAGACGCTTGAGCTTCCCGATATGGATATAGACGCGCTCACCGACCTTATATGGACAAACCTCAATGAGGACAATAAGGTATCGCTTTTCGTCAGATACATTGATATCGAGTCGGGCGAGACCGAGACGAGAATAGTCAATAAAAACTGCTGAATGGTCGAAAGGAAGAAGAAGATGAAAGAATTTGAACTTAAATACGGATGTAACCCCAATCAGAAGCCCTCGCGCATCTTTATGAAGGACGGAAGTGAGCTTCCGATAACGGTTCTTAACGGCCGCCCCGGATATATCAATTTTCTTGACGCGTTCAATGCTTGGCAGCTCGTAAAGGAGCTTAAGGAGGCACTCGGTTATCCCGCGGCAACATCCTTCAAGCACGTTTCCCCCACCTCCGCGGCTATCGGACTTCCCCTTGACGAAGGACTCAAGAAAGCTTGTTTCGTTGAGGATATTGAGGGACTTGACGACTCCGCACTTGCGTGTGCTTATGTAAGAGCAAGAGGAACAGACCGTCTTTGCTCCTTCGGTGACTGGGTAGCGCTCTCCGATGTTTGCGATGTTACCACCGCAAAGCTTCTCGCGCGTGAGGTTTCCGACGGAATTATCGCTCCCGGATACGAGCCCGAGGCGCTTGAGATTCTCAAGGGAAAGAGAAAGGGTAATTACAATATCGTTGAGATTAATCCCGAGTACCGTCCCGCTCCCATAGAGACCAAGGATGTTTTCGGTATCACATTTGAGCAGGGAAGAAACGAGTTCAAGATAGGTGAGCATCTGCTTGAGAATGTTGTAACCGATAGTCGTGATTTGCCCGAGAGCGCAAAGAGAGACCTTATAGTAGCCCTTATCACACTTAAATATACACAGTCCAACTCGGTTTGCTACGCAACCGACGGACAGGCTATCGGCGTTGGCGCAGGTCAGCAGTCGAGAATCCATTGCACCAGACTTGCGGGAACAAAGGCTGACACCTGGCTTATGCGTCAGCATCCCAAGGTTCTTGACCTGCCATTCATTCCTACAATGGGACGTCCCGAGAGAGATAACGTTATCGACGGATATATCAACGGAAATGAAGAGGACGTATGCGCGGACGGAATCTGGCAGAATTACTTCACCGAGCAGCCCACTCCTCTGACGGCAGAGGAGCGCAGCGAGTGGCTTGGCGGATTTGATAAGATAGCTCTCGCGTCCGACGCGTTCTTCCCGTTTGCGGATAACGTTAAACGCGCTCACGCATCTGGCGTACGCTATATCGCGGAGCCCGGCGGCTCTATCCGTGATGACCTCGTTATCGACGAGTGCAACAAGCGCGGTATCACGATGGCGTTCACGGGAATGAGACTCTTCCACCACTGATAACATAAGGAGAGATATGCAGATGAAGATAATGGTTGTCGGCGGCGGAGGCAGAGAACACGCTATAATCAAGAAACTTGCCAAGAGTCCTGCGGTTGATAAGATATACGCGCTCCCCGGAAACGGCGGTATCGCTAAAGATGCCGAGTGCGTGAATATCGGAGCGAAGGACATTGACGCAATTGTTGCTTTCGCGCTTGAAAACAAGATAGATTTTGCGGTTGTGGCGCCCGATGACCCGCTGGTTCTCGGTGCGGTGGACGCGCTTGAGGAAAAGGGAATCCCCTGCTTCGGTCCGAGAAAGAACGCCGCTATAATTGAGGGAAGTAAAATCTTCTCCAAGAATCTTATGAAGAAATACGGTATTCCCACCGCGGCTTACGAGGTCTTTACCGAGATGGACGCAGCGCTTGAATATCTCAAGGATGCGCCTATCCCCACGGTTATAAAGGCTGACGGACTTGCTCTCGGAAAGGGAGTGGTTATCGCGATGACGCGAGATGAGGCAACAGATGCGGTACGCTCTATGATGGCTGACAAGATGTTCGGCGAGAGCGGAAGCCGTATAGTTATCGAGGAGTTCCTTACAGGTCCCGAGGTTTCGGTGCTTTCCTTTACCGACGGAAATGTCGTTATTCCTATGGTTTCCTCTATGGACCACAAGAGAGCAAAGGACAACGACGAGGGCCTCAATACGGGCGGTATGGGAACTATCGCTCCCAACCCCTATTATACCGAAGAAATTGCCGAGCGCTGTATGAAGGAGATTTTTCTTCCCACAGTCAACGCAATGAACGCAGAGGGAAGAACATTTCGCGGCTGTCTCTATTTCGGACTTATGCTCACACCCGACGGTCCCAAGGTTATCGAATATAACTGCCGTTTCGGAGACCCCGAAACGCAGGTCGTATTGCCGCTGCTTGAGAGCGACCTCTTCAGGATTATGAAGTCTTGCTCGAACGGAACCCTTGCCGACACAGAGGTCAGGTTCTCGGACGGAGCCGCTTGTTGCGTTATAATGGCATCCGACGGATACCCGCAGAAGTACGCTTCGGGCTTTGAGATAACTGTTGATGATGATTGCGAGGCAGAGGTCTATGTCGCGGGAGCAAAGCTCTCTGACGGAAAGCTCCTCACCGCGGGAGGCAGAGTGCTTGGCGTTACCGCCACGGCGCCGAGCCTTAAGGAGGCTATAGACAAGGCATACGCCAATGTGCCTAAAGTGAATTTTGAGAATGCTTATTACAGACGAGATATCGGACAGAGAGCGCTCAAGGCTTATTCCGAAAAATAACTGATTGGAGATACCCGAATGGTTTACAGAGTTTATGTTGAAAAGAAGAGCGAACTCGCTAATGAGGCGGCTTCGCTCCTCGGAGAAATTAAAAATCTTTTGCAGATAGACGGTGTTACGGGCGTTCGTATACTCAACAGATACGACGTTGAAAATATTGATAAGCAGCTCTTTGATTATGCTGTATCAACGGTATTTTCAGAGCCGCAGCTCGATATCGTGACCTATGATTACGAGAATGACGGAAGCACAGATTTTGCGGTAGAATATCTTCCCGGTCAGTTCGACCAGAGAGCGGATTCGGCGGCACAGTGTATCCAGATAATCTCGCAGGGTGAACGCCCCACGGTCAAGACCGCGAGAATATACAAGATATACGGAGACGTGTCTGCGGCTACTATCGACGCGATAAAGAAATACGTCATTAACCCCGTTGAGTCCCGTGAGGCTTCCTTTGAAACCTACGAAACACTCGCTATGGCATATACCGTTCCCGAGAGCGTTGCGACACTCGGCGGATTTACCGACCTTGACGAGCGCGGACTTGCGGACTTCATAGCGCAGTACGGTCTTGCTATGGATATCGACGATATCCGTTTCTGCCGTGACTATTTCAGAACCGAGCAGAGAGACCCCACTATCACCGAAATAAAGATGATAGACACATATTGGTCAGACCACTGCCGTCATACCACATTCCTCACGACTATCGACAGCGTTGAGTTTGAGGATGAAACCATCAAGGCGGCATACGATGAGTATGTGGCGACAAGAGCGGCTATCGGACGCACAAAGCCGATAAATCTTATGGACGTCGCAACCGTTGCCGTAAGATATCTCAAGGCAAACGGAAAGCTCCCGAAGCTTGACGAGTCCGAGGAGATAAACGCTTGTACGGTTAAGATAAAGGTTAATGTTCAGGGCGAGGAGCAGGATTGGCTTCTCCTGTTCAAGAACGAGACACACAACCATCCCACAGAGATAGAGCCCTTCGGAGGCGCGGCTACCTGTATCGGTGGAGCTATCAGAGACCCGCTTTCGGGACGCTCCTACGTATACGCGGCTATGAGAGTTACGGGCGCGGGAGACCCGCTGCTTCCCGTATCCGAAACTATGGAGGGTAAGCTTCCGCAGAGAAAGATAGTAACCACCGCGGCGGCGGGATATTCCTCTTACGGTAACCAGATAGGACTTGCGACAGGTCAGGTAGACGAGCTTTATCACAGCGGATACGTCGCAAAGAGAATGGAGATAGGCGCGGTTATCGCGGCGGCTCCCGCAGAAAATGTAAGACGTGAGGTTCCCACGCCCGGAGATATCATAATTCTCCTTGGAGGAAGAACAGGACGCGACGGCTGCGGAGGCGCTACAGGCTCCTCTAAATCCCACACGCTTCACTCGCTAGAGAGCTGCGGAGCTGAAGTACAGAAGGGTAACGCTCCCGAGGAAAGAAAGCTCCAGAGACTTTTCAGAAACCCCGAGGCTTCAAAGCTTATCAAGCGTTGTAATGACTTCGGCGCGGGTGGTGTTTCGGTCGCTATCGGCGAGCTTGCAGACGGACTTGATATCAACCTTAACGCGGTTCCCAAAAAATACGAGGGACTTGACGGCACCGAACTTGCTATAAGTGAGTCGCAGGAGAGAATGGCTGTCGTAGTCGCTCCCGAGGATGTTGAGAAATTCCGCGCCCTCGCAACGGCAGAGAACCTTGAATCCACCGTTGTGGCAACAGTCAAGGCAGAGCCCAGACTCAAAATGACATGGAACGATAAGGTTATAGTCGACCTCTCCCGTGAGTTCCTTAACTCTAACGGAGCAGAGAAGCATATAAACATTAAGGCAAACGCTCCCGAGGATTACAGAAAGGCTCCCGTGAATGATTTCGCAAAGGGAATGAGAGAGCTTGTTTCTGACCTCAACGTATGCTCAAAGCGCGGACTTTCCGAGAGATTTGACTCGACTATCGGCGCGGGAAGCGTTCTTATGCCCTTCGGCGGAAAGAACCAGAGTACGCCTATTCAGGCTATGGTACATAAGGTATCTGTTGAGAAGGCAGACACCGATACCTGTTCGGTAATGTCCTGGGGATTCAACCCCTTCATTTCAGAAAAGAGCCCCTACCACGGAGCATATCTGGCAGTCGTTGAGTCTGTCTCCAAGCTTATCGCGGCGGGTGCTTCCTTTGAGGACGTATATCTTACATTCCAGGAATATTTTGAAAAGCCTATGAAGGAACCCACCAGATGGGGTAAGCCTCTCTCGGCACTGCTCGGCGCATTCAAGGCGCAGATGGAGCTTGGAATCGGCTCTATCGGCGGTAAGGACTCTATGAGCGGAAGCTTTGAGAATATTGACGTTCCTCCCACGCTCGTTTCCTTTGCGGTTACTACCGACAAGATAGATAATATCGTTACGAACGATATGAAGGCGGCAGGACATAAGGTTATCTGCCTCTGCCCCGAATATGACGCTAACGGCTTACCTGTTGCGGCATCTCTGATGGAGACCTTTGATAAGGTAACAAAGCTTATGCGTGAGGGCAAAGTTTATTCGGCGTATACGCCTACATACGGTGGAATTGCCGAGGCAATATTCAAGATGTGTATCGGAAACGGACTCGGATTTGAGTTCTCCGACGCGCTTTCGGTATCCGAGATATTTGAATACAATTACGGCGCGTTCCTGCTTGAGGTTGATGCTGACACTGCAGGACAGAGCATAGGTAAGGTAACGGCTGACGCGGCATTTACTCACTGCGGTATCAGTGTTGCCGAGGATGAGCTTAACGAGGCTTACGAGAATAAGCTTGAGAGCGTATTCGCGACAAATGCCCGTGAAGCGGAGGGAGAGATTCCCACATATCCCTACAACGCGGAGAACAGAAGCGCGGCTATTATCAAGTGCGCAAAGCCCAAGGTTCTCATTCCCGTATTCCCCGGAACAAACTGTGAATACGATTCCGCAAAGGCATTCGCGAGAGCGGGAGCCGAGACAGAGATATTCGTTGTCAACAACCTTACATCCAAGGGTATTTCGGATTCTGTAGAAAGCTTCGCAAAGAAGATAGCAGAGTCGCAGATAATCTTCGTACCCGGTGGATTCTCGGGCGGCGACGAGCCTGACGGTTCGGGTAAGTTCATCACCGCATTCTTCCGCAACGGCGCTATCAAGGAGCAGGTAAACGAGCTGCTCAAAACTCGCGGCGGACTTATGTGCGGTATCTGTAACGGATTCCAGGCGCTTATCAAGCTTGGTCTCGTTCCTTACGGCGAGATAATCGACACCGATGAGAACTGTCCTACTCTGACATTTAACTCTATCGGACGCCACCAGTCGCGTCTCGTTCGCACGAGAATCGCGTCGAACAAGTCTCCTTGGTTCGCAAACACCAAGGCTGGTGAGGTATACACCGTTCCGATATCTCACGGAGAGGGAAGATTCCTCGCATCCGACGAGCTTATAGCACAACTTGCCGCTAACGGTCAGATTGCTACGCAGTATGTTGACCTTAACGGTGTGCCTACATCCGATATCCTCTTTAACCCCAACAATTCCTGTCACGCTATCGAGGGAATTACTTCTCCCGACGGTCACGTGCTTGGAAAGATGGGTCACTCCGAGCGTATCGGCAAGGGACTTTACAAGAATGTGTACGGCGAATACGATATGAAGATGTTCGAATCCGCTGTTGAGTATTTTAAATAAGACCTGATTAAAGGGGCGGGGGAAGAACTTTTGCAAAAGTTCTTCCCCCGCCCCTTTTTCAAAAACTTTAAATCTATTGGAACTTATGGATTTTAAGTGAGGATATGACCCTCTGGATAGGGCTTAAGATTATGCCATGGACCATTTATTTAAAGTTCTTGAAGAGAGGATAGGGGCGTGGGGGAAGGAGAGAAAGCTTCTTTCAAGAAGTTTCTCTCCTTCCCCCACATTATAATCAATATTTATCTCTTCTTCAATTTTCCTACTACTCTGCCGCAGCAGACTGCTTCGCTGAAGCTGCGGATAAGAATATCGGCATATTCGGGATTAAGCGATATAAGTCTGTCGCCGCCGAATTTTTTGAAATATCCGTCGCCGTCAAGAACGAAGATACCAAGCTCACCCACCTCGACCGAATCGCAATCCTCAACGAGAACGAGGTCGCCGTTGTGGTAGACAGGCTCCATACTGTTTCCGCTGACACGTAGCGCGAAATCGCAGGTAGCGGTTTTTTCGTTATCGGGAATACTTATCTCCTCGGCGGTAGTGTCGTCAAGATATACACCGGGACCCGCTGAAACAGGCATTTGATAAACGGGAATCGTTCTTCTCGCCAGACCGCCCGAGGCTTCCATATAGCTTATCTTGCGGCTTACACTGCTTCTTGGGATGACGATAGTGGTTTTTTCACGGGAGGATGCGGGAGCTGTGCGCTCAAGCTCCTTTTTGACCACCATCTTGACAAGCTCACATCCGTGAGTATCAAGCAGTCTGTAATTCTCGACGAGAGCTATCTCATCGGGGGAGAGCGTATAGTTATTTGTGTTCTCGGAAACTCCGCTCACTATGTAATCAAGGGTACAACCGAGCGCATCCGCAATGGCGACTATATTCACGAGCTTCGGCGAGTCGCTGATACCCGCGAGTATCTTGCTCAAGGTTCCGAGCGGAATGCCCGTCATCTCGGAGAGCTGGTCGTTGGTTATCTTTCTTTCGCTTTTGATTTTCTTTATTCTTTCAATATAATCCATAATATTTTCCTCGCGAAAATTCTTATTATGGAAACATTATAACATACAAATTTCGACTTGTAAAGGGGTTTTTGAAAATATTTTTCCAAAAACGGTATTTTTTTAAGAAATCACATCATTTTTACAAGCGGAATAAGCTCCTCGGCGGCGAGTTTGGCGGCGTTTTTTGCCTCCTCAAGGCTGTTTCCACAAGCACCTACCTCAAGCAGCAGAGAGAAAGGGGAGAGCTCCTGATTATAGGTCGAGGAGCGAAGATAGGCGGGACGGCAGAGATTGCCGTATTTTTTGTTCAGTGCCTCCCGAAGCTTGAGAGCGAGAGCGAGATTGTTCTGCCACGAGGGACAGGACTCTCCTCCCCAGTCACTTCCGACCACGCACATAAGCTGGGCGGTGGGTTTTGAATTTACTACCGTCACGGGGCGTACAAGCTCACCCGTGCTTTTTATTACCGCATCGCGGTGCAGGTCGATAACAAGCTTTATCGAGGGGTATTTTGCAAGGTATTGCTTTATCGTCTCCTCGGCTCTGCTGTATGAATCTTTATACTGTATTCTGTCGTGCATTACAGTGCAGTGAAGCGTGGAAATGCCGTTTTTGTTCAATGTTTCCGCCATAACCGCGCCCACAGCTACCACATTTTTAGATGTATCCTCCGAACGCGCTATCTCACCGCCGTTGTCGAGATAGGATATAGCTCCGTTTTCCGAATATCCCTCGGTTCCGTGCGTGTGTATTATAAGCACGAGAGGCGCGTTCGTTGAGGCTATATATGATGGCGAGTTTGACGGCGCGAAGTTAGCGGCAAGGAGCGACTTTGTGTCGGGGGAATAGCCTGTGGAATTGTATATATAGTCCGCGCCCTGCGAGGAAAGAGAGAGGTCCATAGGTATGATAGCGGTCTCTCCGTCGGGAATCCTTGAATAGTCAAAGTCATATATCGAGGAGGGGTCATTAATGGTGGGGGTGTCGGGTGGAGTGGTGCTTTCGGGTGTGTCGGGATTTTGGGGCGGAGAGGGGATTTTATCCGTTGTATCAAAATCTCCGTTGTAATCGTCCTTTATTTCGTCCTTATTGTATGGCGGGAGCTTCCCCGAGAGCTCCATAAGCTCACCCGAAAGGAGTGCGGAGGCAATATTTTCAAGCGTGGGTGAGCCTTTTGCGATGTTGCTCTCGCAGAGCCCTACGGCTATGAATATAACGGTCAGAGCGACTACGGCTATCGCGGTGGCAAGATATATTCTATACCACCTGCTAATTCGTCTCTCCCTACTTTCGGCTCTGTATTTTATCTCGGCGGGTGAGAGCAGAGGTCTCTCCTTCGGTGGCTTCAGCCTTTTAATTTTTCCTATCATATTGACTACTCCTTTGAATTTGTATTCCTTACAATATATTCATATGGGAGCAGTAATATGTCATACGCACAGGGCAAGGTCTATGGCTCTTGATATCATAAGACTTACACTGTCGGCAATAACGTCGCTTTCCTTTGGGGAGACGAAAAATCCCTTTTCGTTGTCAAGCACACTCTTTAATTTATCCTCGGCACACTCTATCCCCGCGCGTTCAAGTGCATCGTAAACCAGAGTAGCGGAGTCGACCACGGTGGGAACTCCAAGAGCTATTACGGGTATGCCGAGGTTTTCGCGGTTTATCGCCTTTCGCAGATTTCCGATTCCCGAGCCCGGGCTGATTCCGCTGTCGGATATCTGAACGGTTGCGGCAAGACGCTCACAGCTTCTCGCCGCCAGAGCGTCGACGGCAATAACGATGTCTGGCGAGGTGTTGTTCACGGCGCCTCTGATAAGCTCAAGCGTTTCTATGCCTGTCTGCGCGAGTACCCCGGGGGCTATCGCGGACACTGTGCATTGACCGATATCGTTGAAAATTTTATCGCTGATGCTTGGAATATGGCGGGTTACGGTAAGCTTGGATACAGTTCGCGGTCCTATAGCGTCGGGGGTTATCTCTGCGTTTCCGAGCCCTGCCACAAGAACGCTGAAGCTCTTGCTTATCTTCTTGCCGCAAAGCTCGGTTATCATTGCTCGAAGCTCCTCTCCGAGAGTCAGCGAGGTATCCTCAAGCTCTCGCTCGGAAAAAAGCCACATTCTTCCGCATACAAGCGTTATATAGCGTCCCTGACTTCTTCCGTATTTCTTTACAAGCTCCTGTGAATTTATGTCAAGACGGCATATTCTGACTCCTCTTTTTTCGCTCTCTGAATATTCTCCTGACTGTCTTATATTTGCACTCATAGCGTAATTGCTCTCAAGCGCAAGGTCGGAATAGATACGGTCGTTCATTTTCTCCTCCGTGATATTTTCAAAACTGTTATTATTATTTGACCGAATCCTCATTATATCCACTTGGAAAATATTTTTTAGAGAAATTCAATGTTTAAAATGCACAACGAAATAAAGGAAAAATTGTGCAGATATCCGAAAGTTTTTTCTTTGTTATTATTAACATTGATTTTAAGTTGAAATAATGTTATAATATACTGAATTAATTCTCGAAAAAGGTTAATCAGTTCTGTAAACCAGAGGAGGTTTTTTAAAAATGGCAAAAAGAGTTCTTGCGCTGGCGCTCTGTATCATCATGATCGCTTCCGCTTTGGTCGGATGCGCAAAGAAAGATGAGAACGACAAAGGTGCGTATGTTTATATGTATCTGACGGATATGGTCTATGACCTTGACCCCGCTCATGCGTATGAAAATGAATCTGCTTTAAGAATAATCAGCTTGGTTTTTGACAATCTGTTTGTTCTCGATGAGAACGGAAAGGTTAAGAAGTCTCTCGCAAAGAGCTATAAGATTTCGGAAAATGAGCAGCTCGGCGAGTATAAGATGACTATAGAGCTTAAGGATACCTCTTGGACAGACGGTATCGCGGTTTCCGCAAACGACGTTGTTTACGCTTGGAAGCGTATTATGACAGTTGAGGATTCTTATGAGGCTGCGTCTCTTCTGTTCGACATAAAGAATGCCCGTGCTGTTAAAGAGGGTGATGCTACGATAGACGACCTCGGAATATACGCGCTCAACGAGAAGACGCTTGAGATAATCTTTGAGGAGAAGATAGACTACGACCAGTTCCTTCTTAACATCACAAGCTATGCGCTCGTACCTCTGCGTGAGGAGATAGTTACGAGAAGCTACGACTGGGCAAAGAAGGGCTCGACTATGGTATCGAGCGGTCCGTTCCGTCTCAGAAGCGTGTCCTACGAAGAGGAAGACGCACAGATGGTTCTCGAGAGAAACTCCTATTATTTCCGCGACCTCAAGAAGGATGATGTTGATAAATCGGTTACTCCCTACAGAATTATCATAGATTACTCAAAGACAGACGACGAAATAATGGCGGCGTACGAGGCAGGAGAAATCTTCTATGTTGGAGATATTCCGCTCTCCGTCCGCGGTGATTATAAGGATGTTGCCGAGATAACAGATGCGTTAAGCACACATACATACGTTCTCAATCACGATGCCGTTATAAGATATTATAACGCAGAGGGCTTTGAGGCACTCTCCTCTAATGAGATACTCTTCAGCACCGATAAGGGACAGATTGCAAAGGGAATGGTTGAAGGCGTTCCGCTTGTAGAGGGAACAGACGGCGATAAGATATTCGCAGACGCCGATGTTAGAAAGGCTCTCTCTCTCGCTATCGACAGAGAGGCTATAGCCGAGGCGGTTGTATTTGCTAAAGCCGCTACGGGACTTGTTCCTTATGGCGTATTCGATGCGGATTCCGCAAAGAAGTCCTTCCGTGAAATTGGCGGAGAGCTTATCAAGACGTCCGCTGATATGACGGCGGCAAAGGCTGCTCTCGCAGAGTCGGGCGTTGATGCTTCGAAGTATATGTTCGCTATTTCGGTAGCTTCTTACGACGATGTACATATGAAGATAGCCGAGATGGTTCAGGCGGCATGGGAGGAGCTTGGCTTCCACGTTGCTATAAACGCGATAGACGTTATCACCAATGACGATATACTTGAAATGATAGAAGACGTTCCGAGAGATATCAAGGACGACGAATTTGCGGAGAGCTTCAGAGCAGGTGCGTTTGAGGTTGCTGCGGTTGATTACCACGCATTCTCGGCAGACGCGTATTCCGCTCTCGCGAGACTCGCAAAGGCGTTCTCGGGACAGGGAATGGATATGACCAATACCGACTATATTCTCTCTCCTCACGTTTCGGGATATGACAGCGAGGATTACAACGAGAAGATGGAAGAGGTCTTCAAAGAGAAGAATATTGCGGCAAGAGCAACACTTCTCCACGAGGCAGAGGAAATGATAATCGAGGATATGCCTATTATTCCTATCTGCTTCAACCAGAATGCGGTTCTCATAAGAGAGGAGCTTTCAAAGGTTAAAGCGACCTACTATTGCCCTGCGATATTCACAAAGGCAAAGCTTAAGGATTACGAGCTTTACGTTCCTGTTGAGGAATAATATAATAAAAAGTATAGCAAAAGCCGATACGAATTTTCGTATCGGCTTTTGATTTTATCTTGAATTTAATTAATTGTCATTTACATATTCGATAATATCGCAGATATTGCAGTCCAAAGCCGCGCATATGCGGTCCAGAATATAGCTGTCGTAACGAACTACACGGTTTTTATAGTAGCGGTCTATCGTTTGAAACTTGATGTCGGTTCGCTTGGCTAACTCATACCGAGTAATACCGCATTTTTCTAAATATCTATCTATAGTCAGTCTTACCATCAATATCCCTCCTTTGATATATATATTATCGAATATATACCTGATTGACAATTTCCCTATATTAGTATATACTTATATGAGTATATATTTCTGATGAGGAGGATATTCTATGAAATTGTTAATTGTTGGTTCACGGAGTATTACGGATTTTGATTTATCACCGTATATTTCAGCGGATGTTGATACGATTATCAGTGGTGGTGCGAACGGCGTTGATAGCTTGGCGGAGCAGTATGCTGATTTACACCGTCTCTCAAAATATATCATGCGACCGCACTATGAACTATATGGACGTGCCGCTCCACTCAAACGCAATGAACAAATGGTCGATATGTCTGATGCTGTACTTGTAATATGGGACGGTTTTTCCAAAGGCACACAACATACTATAAAATATACTAAAAAAAGAAACAAGCCAATGATGCTTGTTCGATTATAGGGCGGCTACGGATAATTGGCGATGTCCATTATACAAGGATTGGTGTAGGTTTTGACCGTATTTTTTATAATAGTAAAAACTGACACTATGTCAGAGGCTCCCTTTACGCAAGGGAGGCTTATGGTGAAAAACATTTATGGTAGAAAGTAACAATTGTATGTTTGACAGGTCAATAAAAGCATACTTGTGCAGCACTAGTAGTATCAGGGATTTGTCCGAAACTGAAATGCTCCCATTTTATGTGGCTATTTATTGATAATATTTGTTTTTGAATTGTTTTGCAAAATAGGTCAAATAATCCTTTGAGATTAAATCAAGGAGGATTTTGATGAAGGTCATAGAAGCGTTGAGCGATACAAATATAGGCGGGGCGGGTAGGCTTTTGCTCACAAGACTAGCAAATAGTGACAGAGCCTCGTTTGATACCACCGTGATATTGCCGCGTGACAGTATGCTTGAGCGTGAATTCGGGGAAATTGGCATCAGAGTTATCTGTTTTGACGGAGGCGCGGACAAGTCACTTGATAAGAGAGCTGTCGTGAGTATATCAAAAATAATCAGGGCGGAACGCCCTGACTTGATAAACGCGCACGGTTGCCTTTCTGCCAG
>JAFTHJ010000191.1 GCA_017457465.1 Clostridia bacterium
CACGATAAGGACTTTGTCGGCGGAAGCGGCGCTACGGGTTATCTCTATATGGATAGTACCTCTAACCCCGCGACCCGTTTTAACTCCATTGAATTTGCAACTACTCTGAAGCTTGTATATATCCACCACGACAATGGAGTTACTGTAGATAATATTTGCTTCAAGTACACGGGCGCTCACGCTATCGCGGCTGACGGTCAGCCCGACGCGACCTTGAGCGATCTTACCGTTCAGAATTGCGAATTCTATTGGATAGGCGGTTCTATTCAGGACAGAATTGCGCAAAGTGTTATTGGACAGGAAGCGGTTGTGTATGACGTAAGATACGGAAACGCTATCGAGGTTTACGGACAGGTCGACGGATTCGTTGCGACGAACAATTACATCTATCAGGTATTTGACGCGGGTATAACCGTTCAGAAGACTATGTCTACGGACAGTACCGAGGATTGGAGTCAGAAGAATATCGAGTTTACCGATAACGTTATCGAGTACTGCAACTATTCTATCGAATACTTCCTGACGAAGATTCCCGAGGGCAATGATAGCTCTATGGTAAACTTTGTAATTTCCGGTAACTATATGTGGAACGCGGGCTACGGCTTCTGCGAAACCAGACCTATCTGGGGCAGAGGATTTGCGGCGCACACCAAGTGCCAGTTTACATCACCCTGTAACAAAGCTACGGGATTTGAGATCACGGACAATGTAATGATCGAGACAAGAGACAATTTCCTGCAGATAAGAAACAGCTACGGTACTGACAGTATGCCGCTGTTCGAGAATAACACGCTGTACGGCTACTATGACTACGACGGAACTGCTGCTAACGGCTTCCGTATAGGCGAGGTTCGCGTTGCGTCAGACAATGAACAGATTTGGGCATCGTATGACTCAAATATTGACGCATATCTTGAAACCAATATGGGCTCGAAATACGGCGAAGGCAATAAGTACTACTTTATATTTTAATTAAAAATTAGTTAAAAACGAGCCAAACGCGTTTACGCGTTTGGCTCATTTTTGCCTGATTGATTTTGAGACTTTTTCCGCATTTCTTTTGGAGATATGCCAAATTCCTTTTGAAAAATCTTCGTAAAGTACGGTATTTCATTGTATCCGACTGCCGTAGCAATATTTGAGATCGTTTCGTTCGTGGTTTGAATAAGATGCACCGCGGCTGAAAGTCTCGTCAGATTTATATACTGCGGAAGCGTCATCCCTATATCTGCCTTAAAAAGACTTCTGAAATGAGAGGTGGAGAGGTTACAGCTTGCGGCAATCTTGTCAGCAGTCATTAGCTGTGAGTCGGCATAATTTTCTCTGATGTAGAGAAGCGCGGGCTTGAGCTTTCTTGAAATAGGGAGTTTTTTTTCACTTTTATCTATATCTCCTATTCGAGCTGATTCGATAAGAATCTGACCGATAAGTATTGTGTTATACAGTTCCGAATAATGATCGTCGCGATGATGCTCTGTGAGCGAATTGATAGCGCGCGCAAAATCGGGATGCTCGTACGGTGAAAAGACACCGTTAAATCCTATGTCGGATATTTTCAAAAGCTCGTCCGTGATTTTTCCTCTGTTGTTAAGCAGTAATTTACGAATATCTACGAATAGCCATATCCAATTACAAGGTTTTCCCTCGTCCGCGACGGACATGTGCGGAATATTTGCATTGACACACTGAATGTCTCCCTCTTGGAATTTATATATTCTGTTCTCAATATGAGCTTCACCGGTTCCGGAAAGACATATGCCCAATTCAAGACAATGGTGATAGTGAAGCGCGGATATCGGTTGCGCTGAAAGAACTGCTCTTTCTCCAATCGAAAGTCCGTTGTTCAGGGAAAAATATCCAATCTGAAAATATGTTGGTAAAATTTCGGTTCTTGTCGTATATTCCATAACGCCTCCCATAAAAGTAGGTTGTGAATATTATATCATTCGGATGGCGGTATGCGCAATATATTAGGATAATATTTTTAAAAAAATTAACAAAATCCCAAAATTTTTCAATATTTTGAGCAATTTATTGCAAAAACAAGCGAAAATTACAATAATATAATCGTTTTGTATTTGTTTTTTAAAAAGATATCGTGATATAATTATACATAATAAAAATTATAATTAGGGAGACTGTGTTATGATTATCAAAAAGCCTCCTATGGGTTGGAATACATGGAATACCTTTGGAGATAAAATAGACGAAAAATTAGTAAGGGAAACCGCTGACTTTATCGTGGAGTCGGGACTTCGTGACGCGGGATATGAGTACATAGTTATCGACGATTGCTGGTCGGAGCTTGAGCGTGACGAGAACGGCAGACTCGTTGCGGATAAAAACAAATTTCCGAACGGAATGAAGGCTCTTGCTGATTACATTCACTCAAAGGGCTTGAAGTTCGGTATGTACTCCTGTTGCGGCGCGCTCACCTGCGCTGGGTACCCAGGAAGCTATGACCACGAATATATAGACGCGAAAACCTTTGCGGAGTGGGGTGTTGACTATCTCAAATACGATTTTTGCTACCACACGGGAACGCTTGAGGGCAAATTCTTCTATCGCAGAATGGGCGTGGCTCTTGCAAATTGCGGCAGAGATATCGTGTTCAGCGCGTGCTCTTGGGGAATGGAAGAAACTCAGGAGTGGGTAAAGACCACGGGTGCGCATCTGTGGCGTTCTACCCACGATATACAAAATAGCTGGGCGTCGATAAAGAGCATCACTCAACAACAGACAAGGCTCATACCTTATAACGGTCATGGTTGCTTCAACGATATGGATATGCTTGTTGTAGGTATGGACGGCAAGAGCTTTATCGACGGCTTCTGGCAGACCAACGGCTGTACTGAGCTTGACCATAAGACGCACTTCTCAATTTGGTGTATGTATGGCTCACCTCTTATGATTGGCTGTGATATACGCAAAATGAGCGAGGGAGCAAAGGCGATTTTGACTAACAGAGAAGCGATTGCTATCAATCAGGACGGAGCGTATAATCAGGTTTACAGACTGACGCTAGACAGAGGACCTGAGGACGCGCTTGTTTGCGCAAGGCTTCTTGAGAACGGAGATTTTGCGATAGGTGTATTCAATCTTATGGACGGCGAATACCGATTCGTGTTTGGATTTGACGAGATGGGGATTACCACACATTGTGGCAAGGAAATAGAGCTTACCGAGGTATGGACGGGAGAGAAAGAAAAACTCGTTAACGGCACGGTGAATACTGTAGTCGAGGGACACGGTTGTAAGCTCTACCGCCTCAGACTTATAGAAAAATGAACTGCTATCTTTGCAATAAAGAGATAGACACCATAGATGTGGGAGCGCACAGAAAGCTCATAGACAAGAGCGCTTCACATTATATGTGTAGAGATTGTCTTGCGAATGAGCTTGGTTGGTCAAGGAAATATCTCGACGGAATAGTTCAATTGTATCGAGAGAGAGGGTGTATGCTCTTTCCGCCGTTAAAAGAGGAGGATTTATGAAAAATATACCCGAGTGTTTTGAAACCACCCCGATAGTATATGCGGTTGGAAAGAATTATCAGATTATGGTTCCCGTTAACCGTGAAACTCTTATGTGGATTGAGGTTGGTGGAGATTGTTTTTACGATGATGTAAACGGGATATTGCGTTCCAATTGTACGACGCACAGAATGACCGTTCCGATGGAGCAGCTTGATGCGGCGGGAATGTACAAGATTTGCTACCGTGTTGTAAATGAGAGAAAACCTTATTATTCCGACGTGAGTGAGATATTTGAATATAGCTCCGCGTTTTATTCCGTAAAGGAAGAAGGAACAAGATTTTTTCATATAGCGGACGCGCACAATGAGGTCGACAAGCCCGTTGCGGCGGCGAAGGCGTTCGGAGAGATAGATTTTCTTATACTCAACGGCGACCTGCCCGACCACAGCGGAGACACGAAGAATTTTACAACAATACACAGAATAGCGGCAGAAATAACAAACGGTGAGAAACCCGTAGTATTCTCTCGTGGAAATCACGATATGCGTGGAATTTACGCCGAAAATATCGCTGATCATACGCCCACGGAGAACGGCAGATCTTACTATACTTTTCGCCTTGGAAGCATCTGGGGAATGGTGCTTGACTGCGGAGAGGATAAGCCTGATGACCACATAGAATATGGTCATACGATTTGCTGCTCTGATTTCAGAGAACGACAGACAAAGTTTATAAAGAACATTATCTTAAATTCAAAGAAAGAGTACGAAGAAGATGGAGTAGAATATAGAATAATCGTTATGCACGATCCGTTCACAGAATATTTGCCGCAACAAGTTTCTGAGCGCGATATGGTTACCTACAAAAAATGGGCGAAGCTTTTGAGAGAATATGTCAAGCCGAATTTAATGATATCCGGTCATGTTCATCAAGCCTATATAACGAATGTGGGCGATGCGCTCGATAATCTTGGGCAATCTTGTCCTGTTGTCGTAGCAAGTGCTCCCGGAACTAAAATTTCTCTCGCGCCGCGTGGAGTTTGGGAATCAAATATTTATGTTGGAGTAGGGTTTGAAGTCCGAAACGCAAAGATTACGATTGACTTTGTAGGCAGTGACGCATTAACATATAGAAGCGACAGCATATCTTTATAATTTCAATAATCAAAAACAAATATTTAAGGAGTGAACAAATGAAAAAATACGATGTAGCGGCGATTATTTGGCCTGCGTACACAGGAGATGAGCCGCGAACTCGCATCTTCTGGCCCGAGGGCTACGGAGAATGGCAAACGGTGAAGGCGGTTAAACCAAAGTTTGAAGGACACGCATGGCCGCGTAAGCCTCTTTGGGGATACATTAATGAGGCAGATCCTTTCGTTATGGAAATGCAGATAGAG
>JAFTHJ010000192.1 GCA_017457465.1 Clostridia bacterium
GTGTTGCTGGGTCTGCGGTTCTTTGCGTCAAAGTTGAAGCCGCCCGTAAGACCGCCTGCCTTAAGCACCTCGTACATACACATCGTGCTTTCGTATACATCATAGGGGAACTCGTCGGTGTCCCAACCAAGCAGATAGTCGCCTTGATTTGCGTCGATAGAGCCGAGCATTCCGTTGATAGCCGAGATGCGAAGCTCGTGACGGAAGGTATGTCCCGCAAGTGTTGCGTGGTTTGCCTCAATATTCATCTTGAAATCCTTATCAAGTCCGTACTGACGAAGAAATCCGATAGCTGTCGCCGCATCGAAATCATACTGATGCGTCATAGGCTCCTTGGGTTTAGGCTCAATATAGAAGTCGCCCGTAAAGCCGATACTTCTTCCGTACTCAACAGCCATTCTCATAAGGTTAGCTATGTTCTCCTGCTCAAACTTTACATCTGTATTGAGAAGTGTTTCATAACCCTCGCGTCCGCCCCAGAATACATAGCCGCGTCCGCCAAGCTTGACGGTAAGCTCAAGAGCTTTCTTTATCTGTGCCGCCGCAAAGCAGTAAACATCGACCGAGTTCGTGCTTCCCGCGCCGTTCATAAAGCGGGGGTTGGAGAACATATTTGCCGTACCCCAAAGGCACTTGATGTCCGTACCCTTCATCTTTTCGAGTATGTAGTCGGTTATCTCGTCAAGGCTGCGGTTTGTCTCGTTTATATCATCTGCTTCGGGAACTATATCAACATCGTGGAAGCAGAAATACTTGATTCCAAGCTTCTGCATAAACTCAAATCCTGCGTCAACCTTCGCCTTTGCGTGTGCCATCGTGCCTTTTTCGGCAGCAAAGCTCTTGTCAGCCGTGTCTCTGCCGAACATATCCGTACCAGCGGCACAGAGATTATGCCACCAAGCCATCGCAAAGGGCAGATGCTCACTCATTTTCTTGCCCATTATCACTCTATCCGCGTCATAATATCTGAAGGCAAGGGGATTTTTTGTGTTCTTTCCCTCGTACTTTATTTCGGGGATATTCTTGAAAATTTCAGCCATTGTCTTACTCCTTTATCTCTTTATATAATTTTTTGACCGCGGGATATATTTTGCGATATTTTGCGTATCTGTCTGCGTAAAGCGCCACAAGCTCCTTGTCGGGAGTCACGGTTTCTTTTATTTCAAAGAATTTGTCGGTTGCAGTCTTTACGCTGTCAAACTGTCCTGCGCCCACCATAGCAAGGATAGCCGAGCCGTAGCCCGGACCTTGTTCGGTCAGAGGGATATTAAGCTCAATATCAAGCACATTTGCGAGTATCTTTCTCCACAGCTTGGATTTTGCTCCGCCGCCGCAAAGACAACTGCTCGTTACATCAATTCCAAACTGCTTGATTATCTCAAGATTATCCTTGATAGCAAAGGCGACGCCCTCAAGCACAGCCCCATACATATCGGCTCTTGATGTATTGGGGCGAAGTCCTATGAACATTCCTGTGGCGTTTACATCATTAATAGGGCTTCTCTCTCCCATAAGGTAAGGCAGGAAAAACACCTCGTTCTTACCAAGCTTACCTACGGCATCTTCCTCTGCTTTGTAATCCTTGGTGTTCAGTATCTCATCGCAGAACCACTTGTTGCACGATGCCGCCGAGAGGATACAGCCCATAAGGTGATAACCGCCGTCGGAATGGCAAAATGAGTGTATTGCCTGCGCCGCATCTCCCGAAAAGCTATCGCTTGACACGAATATCGTTCCCGATGTACCGAGAGATATATTGCACTTGCCGTTACCGACCGTTGCCGTGCCTACTGCCGCGGCAGCGTTATCTCCCGCACCTGCAACAACGACCGTATCGGGGTTCAGACCGAATTTTTCGGCTATATCCTGCTTAACTGTTCCGACAACCTCAAAGCTCTCGTAAAGCTTTGGCATCTGTTCTTCGGTAGTTCCGCAGATGTCAAGCATCTCACGTGACCAGCACTTATTCTTGACATCAAGCAAAAGCATACCCGCCGCATCGGAGTAGTCTGTGCAGTGCGTTCCCGTTAGCAGATAATTTATGTAGTCCTTGGGGAGCATTATTTTGCTTATTTTCGCAAAGTTCTCGGGCTCGTTCTCGCGAAGCCACATTATCTTGGGGGCGGTGAACCCCGCAAAGGCTATATTGCCCGTGTACTCAAAGAGCTTTTCTTTGCCTATAACCTCATTTAGGTATGCCGTTTCCTTATCGGTTCTTCCGTCGTTCCAAAGAATGGTGGGGCGAATTACATTATCGTCCTTGTCAAGCACCACAAGTCCGTGCATCTGTCCCGCAACGCCGATTGCCCTTACAGCGCGTCCGTCAAATCCGCGAAGCAGCTCGGGAAGAGCCTCGCCGACGGCACTCCACCAATCGGCGGCGTTCTGCTCACTCCAGCCGGAGCGCGGGTAATTCACAGGATATTCTTTTGTTACCGTGTTCAGAATTTTTCCCTCACTGTCCACGAGAAGAAGCTTTACCGATGAGGTGCCTAAATCTATTCCAATATAGTATTCCATTTTGTCTCCTTTCATATAAAGCTATTCGTTAAGACAATATTAGCATATTTTTATTGACAATTCTCGCAAAAAAATATATAATAGTAGACAGATTTTTACTTTTTGGAGGAAATATGTTTTATCAGATACAGCATTTTGGATTATCCGAATATTTCCATAAAGAAATAGGGAAAAATTTTTCATTCCCGATGCACATACATCATTCCTTTGAATTTATAACCATTATCGAAGGCTGTATGACGGTATGCGTGGGAGATGATAAATATGAATTAAAAAAAGGGGAGGGAATACTCATATTTCCCGAGCAGCTTCACTCACTGGAAAGTACCGAGAGTGAGCATCTGCTTTTCATTTTCTCTGCCGACATTGTCAGTGCATTTTATTTAAAGCACACTTCGGAGCAGCCGAAATGTGCGCGGATTGACATCTCGCCGTATCTTCTATCCGAGCTTTCGGGATTTGACGAGAATTGCTCGATAATAAAGCTTAAGGGTGTTCTTTATTCGCTCTGCGCGATGCTTGATGAAAATACCGAATACATAAAGAAAAAGATATTTGAAAACGGTTTGCTGCTTTCAATATTCAATTTTGTTGAGAATAATTACGACAAAAGCTGTACGCTTGAAGCTTTGGGGAACGCAGTCGGGTATAACAGCTCATATTTGTCCCGATATTTCAGTAACGCCACGGGTATATCCTTCATATCGTATGTGAATCAGTACAGAATCAGCCGTGCGTGTCATATACTGAAAAACAGCAATAAAACTGTTTTGGAATGCGCGTATGATTGCGGATATACCTCGTTGAGAAATTTCAACAGAAATTTTAAGATTTATACGGGCGTTTCTCCCAAAAATTACAGAAGCGGCAAATAGAAAACATAAAAGGCAATCTTAAGCGTAAGGTATTACACGAATAAAGAGAATAGAATGGGAGAGAATTGTGCGTATGCTTTGTTATATCATTACGACGGCAAACGAATCCCTCGTCGGAGCGGACGATAACTAAACAAAATTAATGTTTTTGATTAAAAGTATTGAAAACGATTCTCGATTGTGATACAATTTGTTGTATATTATCCTTTTTGGCAATAAAATATAAGCTGTTAAAGTGAGGACGAAAAATGGCACTTTTTAAATGTAAAATGTGCGGTGGTGAGCTTGATATATCAGAGGGTATGACCGTCGCGGAATGTGAATATTGCGGCACGAAGCAGACAGTGCCGAAGGCTATGGATGAAAATCTGCAAAATCTTTTCAACAGAGCCAACTCTCTGCGCATCAAAAGTGAGTTTGATAAAGCGGAAAAAATCTATGAGCGAATAATTCATATAGATACCACGCAGTCCGAAGCGTATTGGGGACTTATCCTCTGTAAATACGGAATTGAATATGTGGATGACCCCGCAACCTATAAAAGGATTCCCACCTGCCATAGAGTATCGTATGATTCGGTCGTTGCGGACGATGATTACAAGTCTGCGATAGAAAACGCCGATATGAGTCAACGCGCGATTTATGAGGAACAGGCAAAGGAAATTGATAGAATACAGAAGGAAATTCTTGAAATCGCGCAAAATGAGGAAACTTACGATGTATTCATCTGCTATAAGGAAACCGATGCGTACGGACAAAGAACACAGGACAGTGTTATCGCTAACGATATTTACTACCAGCTTACAAACGAGGGCTTTAAGGTATTCTATGCGGCTATCACGCTTGAAGGTAAGCTCGGTTCCGCATATGAGCCTATTATCTTTGCCGCTCTCAATAGCGCAAAGGTTATGCTTTCTATAGGAACCAAGCCCGAGTATTTTAACGCCGTATGGGTTAAGAACGAGTGGTCGAGATTCTTGAAAATTATTAAACACGATCGCTCAAAAATTTTAATTCCTTGCTACCGCGATATGGACGCATATGAGCTTCCCGAAGAATTTGCTCACCTCCAGGCACAGGATATGTCGAAGATCGGTTTTATTAACGATGTTGTAAGAGGAATTAAAAAAGTAATAGAAAAGGATATACCCAAGGCTGATACGGCAGCGAATGAGACCGTTGCCCAAAATTCTTCGGTGGATAATATCCCGAATCTGATTAAACGCGCGTTTATTTTCCTTGAACAGGGCGAATTTGACAGCGCAAACAATTATTTTGATAGGGTGCTTGATTTGAATCCCGAGCACGGCGATGCATATCTCGGTAAGCTTTTGGCAAGTCTTAATCTTAAAAACAAGGAAGCCTTAAAAAATTGCTCCGCAAAAATTTCAAAAAATCCCAATTATACCATGGCATTGAGATTTGCCAACGCTGAAACAAGTGAATTTTTAAATAAATGCGTGGAGCAAGCAAAGGAAAGACGTGCGCGTAACAAAAAAGAAAAGCGTATTGTGATAGGCGTTTATAGTGCGCTGGTAGCTTCCTTTGCCTCGACTCTCGTTTTATTTATTATAGGTCTGGTAGAGGGCTACAATGAAGTGGCTTCGGTGTTTGCTTTTACTAATTATGTGTTTTTGGCTGTCAACGTGTGGATATTTTCCATATTTCGTAGATATTTTGCCCCTGCCAAGGGAAAGGAAGCTCTTCAGGCATCCAAAATGATAAGAGTTTGCCATTTGATAACTCTCATTACTACGTGTGTTACACACATACTTATGCTGCTCTTTTTATTAATGCCCGATCTTGGATTTATTTATGATGCGTGTGGCTTTTTGCCTGTTGTGGCGTATTTAGTAATCATATCCTTTATATTGAATACCGCCCTTATATTTGCATATCTGGTTGCGATTTATAAAAAAAGAAAACTTTATCGTCTTGTACGAATTGGAGCGGGAGTGATTACAGCAGGTGTAACCGTATGTATGGTAGTGCTTTTCTTCATCTTTCCTTTAAGGTATGACCTGACGTCTGACGGAACATCATATACATTTGAGGGCTCAAGAATCGCAATTTCGGGTGAA
>JAFTHJ010000193.1 GCA_017457465.1 Clostridia bacterium
CTTGTGTCTCTCAATAAGGTCCTCAAGGTCTATATCGTCAACCGATTCAACTATATCGGTTCTTCTCTCATCGGAGAACTTGCGCTTTATCTCAAGCATCTCATTCTTGATTATCTCGTCTATCTTCGCGGGGTCTGCGAGTATACCCTCAAGCTCGAGAATGATAGCGTGGAGCCTTGCGAGTTCCTCCTCTATCTTGTCTCTCTCCATACCCGTCAGCTTTCCGAGAGTCATCTCGACTATCGCCTGTGCCTGTGCGTCGGTGAGCTGTCTTACATTTCCAAGCTCTGCCTCAAAGCCGTCACGGAAGGATACCGTGAAGAATTCCGCCATAAGTCTTTCCTTTGCCTCGGGGATAGACTTTGAGGTCTTCATTATCTCGATAATTCTGTCGATATTGTCGATAGCGATATGATATCCCTCAAATATATGCGCCTTTGCCTTTGCCTTGTCAAGGTCGAACTGAACACGGCGGCGGATGACCGACTTCTGGTGGTCGATATAGTGGTCGAGTATCTGCGGCAGCGAAAGAATCTTCGGCTCATTATTTACGAGCGCGAGCATATTTACGGCGCAGGTATCCTGAAGCTGCGAATATTTATAGAGCTGGTTAAGTATTATCTGACCGTTAGCGTCGCGTCTGTACTCAATAACGATTCTCATACCGTCTCTGCCCGACTCGTCGCGCATATCGGTAATACCCTCTATTCTCTTATCGTTAACGAGGTCAGCGATAGCCTTGCAGAGCATACTCTTATTTACGCCGTAGGGTATCTCGGTGACAATTATTCTGTGCTTGTCCTCCTCAATATTAGCCTTGGCTCTGACAGTTATTCTTCCTCTTCCCGTGGTATACGCCTGAAGTATTCCCGATGTTCCGTATATAGTCGCGTATGTCGGGAAATCGGGGCCCTTTACGTACTCCATAAGCTCGGGAACGGTACACTCGGGATTGTCTATTCTGAATACCGTCGCGTCGATAACCTCTCCGAGGTTGTGAGGGGGGATATTTGTTGCCATATCGACGGCAATTCCCACAGCTCCGTTTACAAGCAGGTTAGGGAATCTAGAGGGAAGCACCTTGGGCTCCTTGCGGCGGTTGTCGAAGTTCGGAACGAAGTCAACGACCTCCTTCTCAAGGTCAGCCATAAGCTGGTCCGCAATCTTTGACATTCTCGCCTCGGTATAACGGTAAGCGGCAGCGCCGTCTCCGTCGACCGAACCGAAGTTTCCGTGTCCCTCAACGAGGGGATATCTGTATGAGAAATCCTGCGCCATACGAACCATCGTGCCGTAAACGGCGGAGTCACCGTGAGGATGATAGCGTCCGAGCACGTTACCGACAGTCGTAGCCGACTTTCTGAAGGGCTTATCGTATGTGAGGTTGTCCTCGTACATAGCGTACATAATTCTTCTCTGACCGGGCTTCATACCGTCTCTCGCGTCGGGAAGCGCTCTGGCAGCTATAACCGACATTGAGTATTCGATAAAGGATTTTTTGACTTCCTTTTCCATCTCAACATCAACTATTTTTTGTTCTCTGTATTCTATATTTTCGTTTTCCAATTTAATCTCCACGCCTTTCTGAAATTTTGAACCGACAATAAGTTTTTAACATAGTTTTCAACAAGCTGTGGAAAACTCAATAGCTTGTAAATACTGACTTTTTTTGAGTATCCAACAGAGTTTTCCAAGTAATGAGAAATTATATATCGAGATTTTCGGCGAATTTAGCGTTCTGCTCGATAAATTCTCTTCTCGGCTCAACACTGTCACCCATAAGAAGTGAGAACATAGCGTCACACGCCATAGCGTCCTCAACCGTTACCTTGAGAAGTGTGCGCTTCTCGGGGTCCATAGTTGTCTCCCAGAGCTGGTCAGCGTCCATCTCTCCAAGACCTTTATATCTGTCTGCCTCGGCATTTCCGCCAAGCTCTTTTATCTTCTCGTCACGCTCCGCGTCGGAGAACGCGTAAAGCTCGGGGCCCTTTCCGCTTCTCTTGTAAACACGGTAGAGCGGGGGCTGGGCGAGGTAAACGTGGCCGTCGTCTATGAGCTGTCTCATATGGCGGAAGAAGAATGTCAGAAGAAGTATTCTGATATGTGAGCCGTCGACATCGGCATCCGCCATAATTATTATCTTTCCGTAACGGAGCTTGGTAATATCGAAGTCCTCTCCGATACCGCAGCCGAGCGCCTGAATTATCGGGATAAGCGAGGGGTTGGAATACACCTTGTCAAGTCTGTTCTTCTCAACGTTAAGCACCTTACCGCGCAGGGGAAGAATAGCCTGGAAGCGGGAATTTCTTCCCATCTTCGCCGAACCTCCCGCGGAATCTCCCTCGACCAGATATACCTCTGTAAGCTCTGCGTTTCTCTCGTTACAGTCAGCGAGTTTATCGGGGAGCGAGGAGCTTCCGAGTATACCCTTACGTCTTGTAAGCTCTCTTGCCTTTCTTGCCGCCTCTCTTGCTCTTGAAGCCGCAAGTGCTTTATCGAGTATGGCTCTTGCCGTTGCAGGATTTTCCTCAAAATACTCGGCAAGTTTTATAGTCATAGTATTTTCAACGAGGGTTCTTATTTCAGAGTTACCGAGCTTTGCCTTTGTCTGGCTCTCAAACTGCGCGTCCTCAAGCTTGACACTGACTATAGCGCAGATACCCTCACGGACGTCCTCTCCCGAGAGATTCTTGTCGCTGTCCTTGAGAATACCCGCCTTTCTCGCGTAATCGTTGAGTACCTTTGTGAGTCCCGACTTAAAGCCTGTCTCGTGGGTACCGCCCTCTATGGTATTCATATTGTTTGCGAAGGTGAGAAGCGATTCGTTATAGGAATCGTTATACTGTATTGCTATCTCGGCAACACTTGAGTCCTTCTCGGCCCTCATATATATTACTTCGCTGTGAATAAGCTCACAGTGCTTATTTTCATTCAGATAGCTTACGAAGCTCTTGATACCGCCCTCAAAATGGTATTCATTTTCAATAGGCTCCTCGGGGCGCATATCTGTGAGAATTATTCTGATACCCGCGTTGAGGAACGCCTGTTCTCTCATACGGTTTGCGAGAGTTTCGTAATCGAACACCGTCTCCTCGAAAATCGTGGGGTCGGGCTTAAAGGTCACCTTGACTCCGCTTACTCTTTCGGGGTCCGCCGCCGCGGGAGCAAACTTTCTTGCCACGTGTCCCCGCTCAAATCTCTCTGTAAATCTCTCACCCTCATAAATATCGTCAAGCTCAACCCACTCGGAGAGCGCGTTAACTACCGACGCTCCGAC
>JAFTHJ010000194.1 GCA_017457465.1 Clostridia bacterium
GTCTATGAGCGTACCGGCTTCCGTTACATAATAACCGAATTCATCGTCAACCTCAAGCGGTTCGCCGTCCTTTGTGTACATAGCGTACACGCCGTCCTTGTACCGTATAAGGTATTTCGTGCCGTCAACGTCGACAAAAACCTCGGTTGTGGATAAAATGGAAGCTAATATTATTACGGGAATGAGAAGCAGTATGATTGCAGACGACACTATTATGGCGATTTTTCGCCGTTTCATTAATGAGCGTTTCTGTTCTCTTATCATCTGTTCTTTCTCCTGATAAGCACGATAGCACCCGCGACAATAGCTATTAATGCGGGAATTACCGTGAGGACTATTGTGTATTGCGTGGATTCTGCGGTAGTTATACCGTCTATGTCATAATCCGCGAAGGGCTTGGGCTCAAGTCCTACGGGAACAGGCTCCTTACCGATAGCGCGACAAGCCGAGAGCAACAGGTCGGTATTTCCGTACGATGCCGAATCAAGGTATGTCGAGGACGCAAAGCTGGTTGAGCCGCAGGCGAGAACGTAGGAATTCTCGTCTATTGAGGTGTAGTTGGATTCCTGCGTAGAGCGATTTTCAACAGAGAGCGTCATAAGCTTGAGCGGATTGCTCTCGGTTGCCGCTTCGATTTCCTTTCCACCTGCGTGGGCTACGGCATTCTCACTCGTAACGAAGACATCGTATATCGCTCTGGAAACACCGTTGGAGTAATAGGAACCGTAGTCGAACTGATTTGTCGAATCCTCCTCGTCCGCGTAATGAGCGGGGTCAAAGGTATAGGAGATAGACATAGCGCGGGGGAATATTACTCTCTTGGGGTAGCCCGAGCTTCTCATCTCCTCGGTGACCGAGCCGCCAAGACCGTAATCGGCGTATTCGCCAACGATAGAATATCCGTCATTGGATATTGCATGTGAGGGAGCCTCCTTTATCATGTGAGGATAAATGCTATTGGCATCGGTTTCCTTGTTGAACTTGATTCCCCATTCCTCGAGGTAGCCCTCAAAGTAGGGAAGGTCAACGGGTGTGTCGGGCGACATAAATACCATAAGCGAGTTGGTCTGGTCAAGGAAAGCGTCAAGCTTTTCTATCTCGTCGATATCCGAGCCCGAGGTTCCGTCGTTTATAAGAAAGTCCTCTGTGGGATTAAATACTACTATAAGTCTGCAATCATCGGGTATATCGTCTGTCTCAAGGTTAAGCTCCTCGATGAGATATCCCGCGTCAACAAGCGTTTCGACCAAAGAGTAGTCGGGGAACACCTCGCCGTGGTTGGTAGTAATACAAGCGATAGGCGATTCCGCTCTCGTTACCGCAAGAATACCCGAGATGAACTTTTTCTCTCCGTTGTATGCCCAAGGCTCTTCCGATTCGGCATCATCGAAGGTGAAGAAGCTTTTGATGTTGTAAAGTCTGAACTCGGTTCCGAACTCAACTATAACGCTTGTGGTAGCTATGGTTGAGTTTGAGGTGGTCTTGTATTTCGAGACCGCCGAGGGGTTTCTTATAATGTTGTAGTTTATAACGTTTATATGGTCGGGAAATTCGGTCTGAAGCTCAAGAGCTGTGTTGTAAACATATCTCTGCGAGGCGTTTTCCTGAACAGTGTCAGCATCGTCGCAGAAGATTATGTTTATCATAACATCCTCGTCGAGATATCCCTCGTCTCCTTCGGAGAGACCTTCTGCCTCGTTGCTCTCCTTATTTTGCTCTCTGATATTGTCAACCATCTCTATGGGCGAGACGGTATCGAACTTTGAGTCACCGTCACGCAAAAGCGCCTTGCTCTCGTCCGAGAGGGTGTAGAGCAGGTCGGGAGTCATATCCACGTACCAGGTAAATCTCTGCGAAAGCATTGAGAATATTACGTTTACTATTATCACCACCGCGATTATCAGAGCGGTGAGTATCGCCGTCACGCCTCCGTAGCGGAATTTGCGGCTGCTTACAGAAAACTTTTTCATTATTATTACCTACCTTTCTGCATCAACCCCAACGGCGCTTGTCGTAAAC
>JAFTHJ010000195.1 GCA_017457465.1 Clostridia bacterium
CAGAGCCGGAACCGGAGCCGTCTCCCGAAATCACACCCTTAAGGAAAGCTTCCAACGCCTCGGTATATGTGGCGTTTTCTTCAATGGTGGGATGTCCCGAAGCGGTGCGCTCCAATTTAAATGTATAAAATCCTTCAGCGATTCCACCAAGCTCACGGCAGACAGAAACTATTTGCTCCGCAAATGTATCGTTCATTGTGTTATACACGCAAACTATCTTGCAATCCTCGCCGTTCTTCTCGCGAATTGTTTCTAGCATCGCCTTGTACGCATCAGCGAAGGTCTCGGCGTTGATTCCGTTGGTTCCGCGCTTTATATAGTCATTGGTTCCCATATTAACGACAACGATATCAGCCTTGCGCTCAAAGCCATACATCGCGGTGGCATTACGCAAGGGCGAGGACATCAGATAGCCGCTTGTCATATTGGGAAAACCTGTTCCGTGGAAGATAACTCCCTGTCCCGACAGAGCCGTGACGGCATAATCGGCGTTCAGGCGCTGCGAGAGCAGATAAGGATACGCATAGGTGCCGTCTTGAGCCGCATAGGTGCCGTCGTGATTCCCGACAACTCCCCAACCGCAGCTGATGCTGTCACCGACGAACTCGATATAGAGGTCTTTATCGGCGGGAGCGTTCTCACGAAGGGTTCCGTAATAGCTCATACTGTAAAGTTGCGCTCTTGCGAGTGTGTGTCCCGTCACCTTTATCAAGCGGACGGTAACCTCACCCGTAGGTACATCTTTCAGAGAAATAGTGCTTTTTCCGTTGACAATGAAATAGGGAGAAGAACCTATATTGTTCCACTCAACGCCGTTCACATAAGCACGGAAATAGCAGGGCTTATCGGATTCTGCCTCCAAGGTTATGCTGCCGCCGAGAGAGTTCAGAACGAACTCGATTCCCGAGCAGGTCCAGTCACAGTTTATCTGTTTTTCCTCCTCGGAAACATACTGACGTTCGCCCAGAATCTTAATTCCCGCTGTCGTTGAGTTAAGCTCCGTTGTAGTAAGCGATGCCTCGGGGAGGTCATCTCCGTCATCGCCGTCGCCGTCGTCTGTGGGACCCGCATTGCCTCCGGTGGTCTGGGCAGGCTTCGTGGTGCCGCCGTCAGGGGAACCCGTATCGTCCGAATCGCCAGTCTGCGTAGCACATCCGACAAAGCCAAAAATCAGCATGCCGCATAGCAAAACTGCAATTATTTTTTTAATCATAGATACTCCTTTGTCGTTGTGGCTGTCCCGTTCAAGCCTTTGAATGGGACAGCCGCATTTCAGATATCGTCAGATACCGTCAAATCTCGAGCGCATTAATGTCTCCAAACTTTCCGTTCATTTCGCTGTCATCTTCCGCAGTCAGGGTAGAAGCAGTTATCAAATCCGATGCGGAAAGTATTATACACTCCAGCTTGGGAGAATTATAGAACTTTTTCATATCACACTCTCCTTATTACAGCACATACTGGTCTACAACAGTCAATGTGCCGCTGACATTTTTGATAACTATCGCGCAGGAATCTCCCCAGATTTTAGTGTCATCAACAGTTATGTAGGGCTTAACTATCAGAGTAGCAACATCCGCGATAGAGTCTGCCGAGCAAGTAACGGTTATAGCCGAAAGATATGTGTAACTTGCGTGTGTGTAAGGTGCTTTGGGGTCGCCGTTCTCATCGTAAACATTGAGAGAATTGTAAACCGTGGTGGTGTTCTTATCTGCCACCAAAGCTTCCTTTCCTGACTCAACTATATAAAGCTCAAAGCCTGTGTTCTCACAGTCTATGCTGTTAAGACCTGCGATTACGCGAATAGAAGAAATATCCGCGCCTATATTGGTCTGGAAACCAATATAATCAACATCTTCCTTCTCGAGAGCTTTGCGCTCCATAAGTGCGAATACGCTTGCGGGAACCGGAACGGTTTCTGTAAGCATCCAATCCTTTCCGAGGTTGAATGCGCGGAAGGTGTTAACTCCATTTTCTGCGTAGAACGCGCTAGGATCCTCCGCAAAACCGTTTTCAATAAAGAAGGCATTGTAAATAGCAAGGTTTGCACCTTGAGTGTCTGTATAACTATCCTTAGAGTCATCTGTATTGGTAGTTCCGGGAATAAAATCCATAGCTTTTTCGGTTGCGGTGTAGGATGCTTTATGGTTATCAAATTCCGTACCAAGGTCTGCCCACAATCCGAAAACATTTCTGCTGGTGCTGTTACTGTAGAAGAAGTCGATAACCTCCAATTCATCATCGCCGTTGCTCTTTGACCACTGTCCAAACATCGCACAGCTTGCACCGGTATTGACCTTTGTCTGTTCATTGTATCCGACAATCGTACCAACAGTAATCACTTTCTCAATTTTTCCGCTTGTTCCGTTAAAGACACCTACTATTCCACCTGCTTTGTAATTTGCCGTAACATTACCCGTATTCACAAAGCCTGAAATATCTATCTTATCCAGTCCCGCATCAGTAGCAGATGCCGCATTCAAATATCCAATAGCGCCGCCGCCATACTCACCTGCATAAATCTCGCCCTGGTTCACACAATTCTCAATCTCAACAGTCTTTCTGTCTACCTTGAGCTGAGCGTATCCGACCAAACCTCCTGCATGAATAGTATTACTTGTGCCTGTGGTAGTTACATTGATATTTCCGGTATTAAGGCTACTTATTATAGCGCAACCGTTAACTGTATCGGCTGCATTATTGATTCTTCCAAAGATTCCTCCCGCAGCGCCATCTTTACTTGAAGTAGCAACAACCGTCATATTGCCTTTGTTAACACAATTCGTAACAGTGACGCCCTTTGTTCCAACA